>NZ_RAWP01000040.1:0-78300 GCF_003668935.1 Corallococcus sp. AB032C
GGGCGGGACGGGGCGCGATCAACGCCCTTCTCGATGGTGCGCGCGTAGACCTGCGACGGCGCGACGCCGCTCTTCACCAGGCCCTCGGCCTTGGCGAGCTCCTCGTCGATGAGGGCCTTGAAGTTGTCGATGGGCTGCGCGCCGGAGAGGAAGCGGCCGTTGATGAAGAAGGCCGGGGTGCCGCTGGCGCCCATCTGCTGGGCCAGGGCCTGATCCTTTTCGATGGTGGCGCCCAGGCGCTCATCCGCCATGTCCGTCTTCCACTTCGCCACGTCCAGGCCGATCTGCTTGGCGTAGCCCTCCAGGCTCTCCCCATCCAGCTTCTTGTTGTTGGCGAAGAGCAGGTTGTGCATGTCCCAGTACTTGCCCTGCTCACCGGCCGCGAGCGCCGCGAGGGACGCGGGCTTGGCGTGCGGGTGGAAGGACAGCGGGTTCTGGCGCATCACGACGCGCAGCTTGTTGCCGTAGTCCTTCTGGAGCTGCTCGACGGTGTTGTGCGCGCGGCTGCAGAACGGGCACTCGTAGTCGGAGAACTCCACGATGGTGACGAGCGCGTTGACGCTGCCCTTCGTCGGGGCGCCTTCGACGGGCACCTTGAAGACGGTGGGGTCCACGGCGCGCGCCGCGGGCTTGTTCCCCGCCTGCGCGATGGGGGGGGGATTGCCGGTGGAGGGCTTCGAGCCGGTGGCGGCACGGCCGCCAACGAACCCGAGCACCAGGCCGACCAGCAGGGCCACGATGACATTGGGCTTCATGGGTTGGGAATGCTCCTGCGCCATAGGTCCGACTCCGGGCCCCAAGCGGGTGTCTGGGTAGGGAAAGGGCGGGGTACTTAACAGAGGGAATTCCAGACACGCAAGCCGCGATGACCGCCTGCGTCCGCCCGTTATCCAGAGGCCTCGAAGGGGCGGACAACGACGTTGGGGACACCAAAATTCCCTCTCAGCGCGCGTGTCGTGTCGCTTTGGCAGGCGGGGTTCCAGGCCCCATGACAGGATGCGCGCGAATGGAAGCCGGTGTGCGCGTGGATACGTCCGGGGCCCTCTGCCCGGTGCCCATCCTGGAGATTGCCAAGGCGATGCGCCGCCTGCCGCCCGGGACGCTGGTGGAGCTCGTCTCCACCGACCGCGGGCTGGAGGCGGACCTGCCCGCGTGGTGCGACGCGACGGGCAACGAGCTCGTCCGCATGGAGCGCCGTGGCACCCACTATGTGGGCTGGGTGCGCAAGGCGGGGTGAGCGTCCGTGGGGTGCGGGCCTACAGCAGCTGAAGGACGCGGTCCTCCAGGCGGCGGCCGCGGCTGACGCCGAGGATGAGCACCTGGTGCTGGAGGAGGTGGCCGACGGTGCGGCTGATGACCTCCTCGGCCTTGTGGGCCTGGCCGTCGAAGCGGACGCGCAGCACGTCCGTGCCTTCCATGCGTGCGTCGGTGACGCCGGGCATGGAGGTGATTTCGGGGATGATGACGTCGCCCCGGGCGATCTGGACGCGGAACTCGGCGCCCTGGCCGGTGAGCTCCGACATGGTGCCGGCCTGCGCGAGCGAGCCCTTGTCGAGGATGGCGGCCGCGTCGCACAGCTCCTCCAGCTCCTGGAGGTTGTGGCTGGAGACGACCACCGTCTGCGTGCCCTTCATGTCCTTGATGACCTGCCGTACCTGCGCGGCGATGCGCGGATCCAGGCCGGCGGTGGGCTCGTCCAACAGGACGAGCGGCGGGCGGCCCATCAGGGCCTGGGCCATGGCGGCGCGCTTGGCCATGCCGTGGCTGAGCGCCTGGGTCTGGACCTTCCAGGCCTCCATCAGGCCGACCTTCTCCAGGGCGCCGCGGGCCTCGTGCTCGGGCTGGGGCAGGTCCGACAGGCGGGCCCAGTACATGAGCAGCGCGCCCACCTCCCAGCCGGGCGGCAGCACCGCGTCCTGGGGCAGCGCGCCCACGCGGCCCTTGAGGGCGCCGGGCGCGGTGGGGGACACGCCCATCACCTGGAGCGAGCCCTCGGACGGGTAGAGGTAGCCGCACATCATGGAGAAGGTGGTCGTCTTGCCGGCGCCGTTGGGGCCGATGAGGCCGAAGACGTCGCCCTGCCGCACCTGGAGGCTCACCGCGTTGACGGCGACCTTGGCGCCGAAGCGCTTGGAGACGTTGTTCAGCTGGATGGCCAGGTCGCTCACAGGTCCCTCGAGCGCAGGACGCCGTAGGCGCCGAAGAGGAAGACGGCCGCGAAGGCCGCGTAGGCCGCGCCGCTCATGGCGAACTCGGCGAGCTTCGGGTGCAGCAGGTTGCCCGAGTAGTACGACGGGGACAGGTAGCGCAGGAAGCGCAGCACGTTCTCCTCGCTCACGGAGCGCCCCACGGAGTCCATCAGCCAGAAGACGAAGAGCAGGATGAAGTTGAAGACCAGGCTCACCGCGGGGCTGCGGAAGAGGCTGGAGCACAGGGTGGTGAGGGCGACGTAGGCCAGCGAGAAGACGATGGTGGCGCTCCAGAACTTCAGGAGGTTGAGCACCAGCACCCCGAAGGCGAAGTCGTCGTTGATGATGCGCGCGTAGATGAAGATGGCCAGGTCGATGATCAGCACCAGCCCCACCAGCAGCGTGGCCTGGGAGAGGAACTTGCCCAGGAGCACCGACGAGCGGCGCGCGCGCACCGTGAGGTAGCGCATGGAGCGCGGCCCCACTTCGCCGCTCACCTGGTCGAAGCCCATCAGCGCGACGTAGGCGGGCAGGAAGAAGAGGGTGATCTTGAAGACGATGAGCACCACGATGGGCACCTTCGCCAGCGCCTCCATCATCGCGGCGTCGTTGCTGGCGAGGAAGCCCAGCACCCCCTGGTGCATCTGCTCCGCGGCCTGCGCGGCCATCTCCGAGTCCCCGCCGGATTCGGCGAGCTTCGCGTTCACCTGGGCCTGCAGCTCCCGGGTGACGAAGCCCACCACGAGCAGCACCAGCGCGGAGAACATGCTGTAGAGGCCGAGCAGCACGATGGCCCGGCCGCTCTTCATGGCCCGACGCAGCTCGGCTGCCCAGATCACCAATGTCTCTTTGAGTCCGTCCAAGGTGCACAGGACCCTACTGGACCTCCGGGCACCTTCCCAGGTTTCTCGCGGACGAAGGCAGCAGTCGAGGAGGCAAGCCGTGGACAGCGCGCTCTCAGCGACTAGGATCCGGCGGCTTGCTCCCTGCCCCCCAAGGAGAGCCCCGACGCATGACGATTCGCCGCCTCTTCGCCGCCCTGCCGCTGTTCCCCCTCACGCTGCTCCTGGGCGCCTCCGCGCCCGGGCCGGACGCGAACACCGCGCCGTCACCCGCCGCCCCGTCGGATGCCCAGGTGCTGGCGCAGTCGGTGAGCGCCCTGGGGACGGACGCGGGGCCCGTGGGCGCCCGTGCGCTCGTGGAGAAGGTGGAGGCCGAGCAGCGCGCTCAGGCAGCTTCGCCGGACGCGGGGGGCTCCGCGAGCGCCGCGCAGGCTCCAGACTCCGGGACCGCCGGTGAAGCCGTGGCGGCCACTCCGCCCGAGGACTCGCGCCCGGTGGATGCCCGCGCGCTGGCGGAGGCGCTGGCTTCGAAGGACGCCGCCGCGCTGGAGCCCGGCATGGTGCCGCCGATGCCGGTGCCCTCGCGGGAGAAGGCGCCGCCGTTCGGCAAGCTCCAGGGCCTGCCGCGCGCGCAGGACCTGGTGGCCCGCGCGAAGCTGGAGGGCAACAAGCTGGTGGTGAAGGGCGGCAAGAACGCGCCGGATCAGGTGCTCACCATCGACCCCGGCCTTCAGGCGTCGCTCACGAAGATCATGCAGAACTACCAGGTGCCCTACGGCGCCGCGGTGGTGCTGGAGCCCGCCACCGGCCGCGTGCTCGCGATGGCGGAGCACTCGGAGGCGAAGCCGGAGCTGCGCGGGCTGCCCATCCGCGCGGTGTACCCGGCCGCGAGCATCTTCAAGATCGTCACCGGCAGCGCGCTCCTGGAGGCCGGCGTGTCGGCCGACACCGAGGCCTGCTTCCACGGCGGCAAGCGTCGGTTGAACGAGCGGCAGCTGGAGGACACCGAGCGCGACGGCGCCTGCTATTCGCTGGCGCTGGCCATGGGCAAGAGCGCCAACGTCATCTTCGCCAAGATGACCAGCAAGCACCTGACCGCGGACTCCCTCAAGCGCATGGCGGCGCGCCTGCGCTTCAACCGCGAGATTCCCTTCGCCCAGCCCCTGGACGTGTCGCTCGCGTACATCCCGGAGGACGGCTTCGCGCTCGCCAACACCGGCGCGGGCTTTGGCGACGTGTACCTGTCCCCACTGCACGGCGCGCTGCTGGCGTCGGTGGCCGCCAACGAGGGCCGCTGGGTGGACCCCGTGCTGGTGGAGCCGGAGCCCTTCATGCCCCTGCCGGAGCCGGAGCCCGTGCTCACCCCCACCGCCGCGCACGAGCTCACGCGGATGCTGGAGGAGACCGTCACCCACGGCACCGCGCGCGGCGTCTTCCGCGAGCGCGGCTTCCAGGTGAAGGACGCGGTGGGCAAGACGGGCACGCTCGCGGACCGCGAGCCCTTCCACGACTACTCGTGGTTCGTCGGCTTCGCGCCCAAGGACAACCCGCGCGTGGCCGTGGCCGCCCTCATCGTGAATGACCCGAAGTGGCGCATCCGCGGCTCCTACCTCGGCCGCGAGGCCCTGCGTCTGGCGTTGGAGCGCATCCCCGCGCCGGTGGAGCTGACGGCCCCCGCGGGCGCCGCCGGCAAGCACTGAAGCGGGACGTCAGGACAGCGGACGCGCGGTGAGCTTCACCAGCCCCGTGTCCACGAAGCCCTGGAAGAACTTCAGGGCCTCCAGCTCCTGGAGGGGCGACACGTGCACGATGGCGGCCACGTCCCGCCGCCCGTCGATGCGCGACAGCAGGTAGCGCTCCGGTGACGTGAGGGGCAGCGTCTTCAGGTGCGCGGGCGTCACCATCAGTGCCGGCACCCGCGACGGCTCCATCAGCGCCTTGCGCAGCTCCGTGAGCAGCCTGCCTTCCGCTTCGCGCAGCAGCTTCGTGGTGTGCTCGCTGGGCGCGATTTCATGCGCACGGCGGGCCAGCGCCTCGCCGTCACGCAGGTTGCCCGCGTCCAGGAAGAGCTGGGCGGCCTGGAGCACCTCGTCGGAGGAGGACTCGGAGCCGATGACGCCGCCTGCGTTCAGGTCGTCCTCGTCGTCCTCCTCCACCACGACGACGGTGTGCGCTCCGGGGTCCGGGGCGGGCAGGGGGGCTTCGTCGGACACCCGCAGCGCGTCCTGCCGGTAGAGCGCGTACAGCCGCTGGTAGAGGAAGAAGTCGGTGGCGTGCAGCGCCAGCGCCATGCCGTCGATGCTGAGGCCTTCCTTCGCGAGCTGCACGATGCGCTCGTCCATGCTGCCGGCCTTGCGGTCCGTCAGCTTGCGCTCGTCCACCTCCAGGCGCACGCGGCCGGAAGGGAACACCGCGCGGATGGCCTGCCACGCCGTTTCGCGGAACTCACCCTCGCGGCTGACGTCCAGCAGGTCCACCCTGACGTCCAGGCCCTCCAGCTCCTGCGCATCGTCCGTGGGGCGGAAGTCGAAGCCGCCTTCCTCCCAGGTGAAGGCGTCCAGCAGCATCTCCCGGAACTTGTGGGAGAGCACCGTGCGCACGGTGGCTTCCGACACCGTGCCCGTCATGATCAGGATCTTCCCCAGCAGGATGTGCGTCTCCGCCTGCGTGGAGAAGGCGCGCTCCAGCTGATCCTCCGTCAGGTGACCCTGGTTGATCAGGAACTGGCCGAAGTACTCGCGGGGCTGGTTGGAGCTGGCGGTGATGACGTTGCCGTCGCGCAGCAGGAGCTGCTTGCGCACGTCTCCCCGCTCCACGTTCAGGGTGCCGGTGGCCCGGCGATTCCCGAGGTGGACGACCAGGTCCTTGAGGGGCATCGTCGAAAAATCACCACACACGCCGCGCATCGAGCGCCCATCCTGCAACGCATGCGAGTCGATATCTACTCGAAACCCCGGTGTTCCCTCTGTGAGAAGGCCCTCGCCGTGGTCGAAGAGGTGCGGACCCGGCTGCCGTTCGAGCTCTACGTCACCGACATCCTCCAGAGCCCGGACCTCTTCGAGGCCTGGCGTTACGACATCCCCGTGGTCCTCATTGATGGGGTGCCCGCCTTCAAGCACCGCGTCGACGCGGAAACCCTGGAAGTCCGGATCCGCGAGGTGATGAATGGCATACCCATTGCTAAAACCGTGGGCCAGGGTGGGTAACGAAGTGCCCTTCCCTAAGAAATCCAAGGGGATACGTAGGGCGCGAAAGTAGCGGGGCTGTAAATCTGGGCAGGCGGGCAGGGTGGCGGGGCAGAAAATGCTGGAAGGGAGGGCACGGCGGTGGGTGTGAAGCGCAAGGGAGCGGGAAAGTCAGGCCAGCCGCCTACGGTGCTGCTGGTGGAGCCTCGCGCGGAGGACCTGGAGCGCACCCGGGCGCTCCTGGGGGAGGCCGGTTTCCGAGTGGTGCCCCTGACGCGCTTCGACGCGGCGGTGCCCCTGTTCGAGGTGATCCGTCCGGATGCCGTACTGCTGGCCGCGCAGCCGCCGGACTACGCGGCGATCCAGACGGCGCGGCGCCTGCGTCAGGTGGGCAAGGGCACGGTGCCGATGATGTACCTGGTGGATTCGCACGACCGGGACGCGTGGCGCTTCTGCGTGGAGAAGGGGCAGTGCGTGGACGTGGTGCCTCGCACGGTGGATGGCGCGGAGCTGTCCATGAAGCTGCACGCGCAGATGCGGCTCAAGCAGTCGGTGGAGCGCGCGGCCGCGGGTGAAGAGGCCGGCACGGCGCTGGCGCTGCACGACCCGGTGACGGGGCTCTACAACCGGCCCTTCCTGCTGGCCCTCATCGGGTTGGAGGCACGGCGGACGGAGCGCTACGGCGGGACATTCTCGGTGGTGGCGGCGGAGGTGACGGGTTGGAGTGCGCTTCGCAAGGAGCACGGCAAGAGCATGGCGGAGCGGCTGCTCGTCTACAGCGCGGTGGTGCTGGGGCAGACGGTGCGCGAGGCGGACGCGGTGGCGCGGGTGGGCGACAGTCAGTTCGCCATGCTGCTGCCGGGCACGCCCGCGGAGTCGGTGCCGGAGGTGCTGGCTCGGGTGGAGGCCCGGTTCGAGGCCGCCCGGTTCCAGATGGAGGGTCGCGTGGTGCGTACGGCGCTGGAGCTGGGAGCGGTGAGCTTCCCGGACACGGTGGGGGCTCCCACCCAGCTGTTGGGCGCGGCACTGCAGACCTTGAGGCGTACACGCGAGCTTCGGCGGGCAGCCGGTCCAGCCCGTCTGATGTCGGTTTGATTCAGTTCACGAGGGTTTGATGCACAGGGCGAGCGGAGGCGTGGGGATGGATCGGATCGCGGTGCTGGTGGTGGATGACGAGGAGTCGGTGCGCACGTTCCTTTCCGAGCTGCTGGGGAGCTCGGGGTACCAGGTGCGCTGTGCGTCGAGCGGTTCGCAGGCGCTGGAGATGCTCTCTGGCGGCTCGTTCGACGCGGTGCTGCTGGACGTGGTGATGCCGGAGATGAGTGGTCTGGAGGTGCTGCGCCGCTACCGGAGCACGGGTGGCGCGGCTCCGGTCATCGTGTTGAGCGCGCTGTCGGGCGCTGACGACGCGGTGCGCGCGATGAAGATGGGCGCCTCCGACTATCTGGCGAAGCCCTTTGGCAACGACGAGCTGCAGGACGTGCTCGCGCGCGCCCTGGGGACCCGCGTTCCGGAGCGGCAGGCGACCGCGCCCGCGCCTCGCGTGGTGTTGACGCCCGCGGAGGCCGCGGCGGAGGCCCGCGTGCTCATCTCCACGTCGCCGGCCATGCGCCGCGCGCGTGCGCTGGTGGAGCGCATCGCGGACACGGACGTGCCGGTGCTGCTGCTGGGTGAGTCCGGCACGGGCAAGGAAGTGATTGCCCGCGAAATCCATGCGCGCAGCCAGCGCCATGGCCGGCCGTTCATCAAGGTGAACTGCGCGGCGCTGCCGGGTGAGTTGCTGGAGAGCGAGCTGTTCGGCCACGAGCGCGGCGCCTTCACGGGCGCCACGGCGGAGAAGCCGGGCAAGTTCGAGCTGGCGGATCAGGGCACCATCTTCCTGGATGAGATTGGCGAGATGGCCATCCGCCTCCAGGCGAAGCTGCTCCAGGTGCTGCAGGACGAGGAGTTCTTCCGCGTCGGCGGCAAGAAGAGCGTCCGCGTGGACAGCCGCGTGGTGGTGGCGACGAACCGCGATCTGGAGAAGGAGATCTCGCTCGGCAACTTCCGCGAGGACCTGTACTACCGCCTCAACGTGGTGGCCATCCGCCTGCCGCCCCTTCGCGAGCGCCGCGAGGACGTGGTGCCGCTCACCGACCACTTCCTCAAGAAGTACGGCAAGGGCTTCATGACGAACGTGTCCGAGCTGCCCTCGGAGGTGCTCCACGCGTTCAGCGACTACGAGTGGCCGGGCAACGTGCGCGAGCTGGAGAACATGGTGCGCCGGCTGTGCGTGCTGAAGGACCCGACCCTGGTGCTGGATGAAATCCGCGGCGGCGGCCGTGCTCCGGCGAGCGCCCCGTCGCTGCCCACGTCGTTCGGCGGTGGGGACGAGTTCAGCCCGCCTCCGTCGCGCTACGTGGACGAGTCCGCTCGCGTCTTCGCGGCTCCTCCGTCCGCGCACGCGACGGCTTCGGGCGCCGGTGTGCAGGTGCTGGAGATGCCCGCGCGCGGCGTGGTGATGACGCCTCCGCCGGTGATGACGGATGCCACGCCGTTCAACGCCGTGGCGCCGCAGCGCTACGCGAACCCGTTCGATGCTCCGCAGCCTCCGCCTCCGCCGCCTCCGGCCGGGGAGCTGTCGCTCAAGGACATCGGCAAGCGGGCGGCGATGCTCGCGGAGCGCGAGGCCATCCTCGCGATGCTCCAGCGCACCGCGTGGAACAAGCGCCGCGCGGCGGGCAAGCTGCGCATCAGCTACAAGGCGCTGCTCTACAAGATCAAGGAGTGCGGCATCATCGACCCTCGCGCGAGCGCGGAGTTCTAGGCCGCGACTGACGACGTGAAATGACGGCCCTTCTTCCGGATGACGGGAGGAGGGCCGTTCACTTTGGGCGTGGGCCTTGCGCGGGGCGGGCGTTGCCCGGTATCGCGGAGGCCATGACCGCTCCGCTCCTCCTGCTTGGCTGTGGTTACACGCTCACGCGGTTCGCGGTGGCGGAGGCCCGCTCGGGCCGGGAGGTCCTGGCCACGACCCGGGACGCCGCTCGCCGTTCGGTGCTCGAGGGCGCGGGTGCTCGCGTCGTGTCGATTGACGACGCGCTGTCACGGGCAGAGGGTGCGCACGTCGTGGACTCCGTTCCTCCCGAAGCAGGGTTGGATGCCCGCTTCGCGGAAGCACTGGTCCGCTCGCGTCCGTCCCGGCTCGTCTACCTGTCTTCCACGGGTGTCTATGGCTCCGCTCGCGGACACGTGGATGAGTCCACGCCGGTCGACAGGACCTCCGCGGTCTCCCGCGCACGCCTGGAGGCGGAGGAACTCTTCCTTCCCCTGGGCGCGAACGCCATGCGCATCGCGGGCATCTACGGCCCGGGGCGCGGCACGTCCGGACGCTTGAAGGCGGGCACGCTGCGCATCCCGGACTCAGGCGGAGGACGGCTGTCGCGCATCCACGTGGATGACCTGGTGGACGCGGTGCGCGTGGTGCTCGAGCGTGGCGCGCCTGGCGAGGTGTACTGCGTGGCCGACCGCCGGCCCGCGACGCAGGAGGAGACGGCCTCCTGGCTCTGTCAGCAGTTGGGCCTCCCCATGCCGCCGCGCGTGCCCTTCGAGTCCCTTCATGAGTCCCTGCGCGGCGACCGCGCCATCAGCGCCGCGAAGTTGGAGACCCTGGGCTGGACACCGCGCTACCCGGACTTCACCACGGGCTTCCTCGCGGCGATGGAGGAGGAAGCGCGCGGCTGAGAACTACTCGGGTGACTCCGCCCTCAGGAGCTGTTGCAGGTCGAGCTCCGACCAGTCCAGCTCCTGCTCCACCTGCTGGAACGCCGCGTCCCCGATGGTGCCGTTCGCCCGGAGCTCCGCAAGCTTCTTCCGTCCCGCGGCCATCGCGCTGCGCACCGTCTCCGCGTCCGCGGTGGGCGGCCCCCAGGGAGAGCTGGGGCTCGCGGAGCCCATGAGGGCGTGTTCATCCAGGAGCTGCCGCGCGCGCCGCAGTTGCAGCTCGTACCGGCGCCGGACCAGGGTCGCCATCTCCGTCCCCGTTGACTCGTTCGTGGCTTCCAGCCCGGCGCGCAGCGTCTCCACCCGGGCGAGCCGCACCTCGTGGTCCACCTCTCCGTCGTCGTCCAGCTTCAGCCGCGTCATCAAGGGCTTGAGCGTCATTCCCTGCACCACGAGCGTCCCCAGCACCACGGAGAAGGACGTGAAGAGGATGAGGTCCCGGTAGGGGAAGGCCGCGACCCCGTCATGCCCAGTGGGCAGTGCCAGCGCCGCCGCGAGCGTCACGATGCCTCGCATCCCGCACCAGCCCACCAGCACGGCCGCGCTCGGTGAGAGCGTGACGGGGCTGGACTTCGACTTGCGCTGCCTCCAGCGGTTGAACGCCGCCGCCCCCATCACCCAGGCGATGCGCGCGAGGATGGCCGCGCCCGTCACCACCGCCGCGATGGCGCCGTACTCCAGCCACGTCTCCCGGTCGAAGCGCGCGACGATGCCCTTCAACTGGAAGCCCACGAGCACGAAGGCCAGCACGTTCAACACGAACGTCGCCACCTCCCACACCGCGTAGGACGGGATGCGGATCCTCGCGGGCGTCACCACGGAGGCCGTGCGCGAGATGGTCATCGCGTAGACCACCGTCGTCAGGATGCCGGACAGGTGCAGCCGCTCCGCGAGGATCCACACCGCGAACGTGCTGCCGAACTGGGTGATGACCGCCGTGGACACGTCCTCGACGCCGGCGTTGATGCGCAGGCTCACCCGCGACAGCACGACGCCCAGGAGCACGCTGGCCACCGTGACGACGAGCAGCGTGGGCACCGCGCTCCAGCCCAGCACGCCGCCCGCGGCCACGGCCCCCAGCGCGAGCCGGTAGATGAGCAGGGCGCTCGCGTCGTTGAAGAGGCTTTCGCCCTCCAGGATGACCATCAGCCGATGCGGGGGCTTGAGCTGTTTCAGCACCGCCGTGGCCGCCGCCGCGTCCGGAGGCGCGACGATGGCGCCCAGCGCGATGGCCGCGGCCCAGGGCATCGCCGGCACCATCCACTTCACCGCCACCGCGACGACGATGACCGTGAGCACCACCGCCCCCAGGGCCAGGCTCGCCACCGGCCGCCAGTTCGCGCGCAGGTCGCGAGGGGACGCGTCGAACGCCGCGTCCAGCAGCACCGGCGCGACGAACAGGGTGAGCGCCAGCTCCGGATCCAACACCAGCTCCGGGCTGCCCGGCACGAGCGCCAGGACCGCCCCGGCGAGCGCCACCAGCGCGGGGTAGGGCGTGCCAAGCCGCCGGGACAGCGCCGCCAGTCCCGCGCCTCCCAGCAGCAGCGCGATGACGATCTCGAACACCAGCATGAGGGCCTCGGGGAGGAGTCCACCCTGGACTTCCGGCGACGTAGCGCAGGAGGGCCGGCCGGGGACAGTGGCGAATTCCGGACGACGGAAACCTGCGTCATGCGGGAGGCCGCCCGCGTCATCAGCCGAACGCGATGGGTGCCATCAGCCGGGGAAGGGGCGCACCTTTGCGAGGCGTGGGCCCCCGGTGACAGGCTTGCGCTTTCGGGCCGCGTGAAGCGCGCGGCCTTGCGAACCCTGTCCGATGGGGGAACCGAAGATGTCCAGGTCGTTGCTGTTGGCGTCGTTCAACGAGGGCGTCCACCGTTCCATGTCCGGCAACCACGAGGCTGCGCTCCAGTCGTTCGAGCAGGTCCTCGCCGTGGATCCGCGCCACTTCCCCGCGCTCACCTCGAAGGCCTTCGCCCTCAAGCAGCTGGGGCGTACCGACGAGGCCTTGAAGGGCTTCCAGCGCGCCATCGAGCTGGATCCCTCCGCGGCGGACCCCCACCGCGAGGCGGCCCTCTGCCAGTTGGAACTGGGGGAGCCCGAAGCCGCCTCCCTCCTGATGCACCGGGCGGTGCAACTCAACCCCACCCCCGGCTACCGCGAGGCCGCCGCCATCGAGGTCTACCACCTGGGTAACGCGCTGCTGACCCAGGGCCGGCGGCCGGACAAGGCCCGGTACCGGCTGGCCCGCCAGGTCTTCGAACTGGCGCTGGAACTGTCCCCTGCCTACGTGGAGGCAGCCAAGGCCCTGGCCGACGTGTGGGAGCACCTGGGAGACCCTACCCAGCAGGAGCACTACACCCTGCTGGCGACCCGGCTGCGCCCCGCCTCCTCCTGAGGCGCTTCGCGTCAAATTCCATACAAATGCGGAGGGAAAGGGCGGGATGCCGGTGTTGAATGCCGAAGCGGCCCCCCACCAGGAGACCCCCCCGCATGATCGTGATGCTCGAGCCGGATTCCCCGGAATCCGTCGTGAACGCCGTCCTCCAACTCGCTTCGCAGTACGAGGGCGTCACCCCGCGTGCCCACGTCGTCCAGGGCGCCGAGTCCACCATCACGGAGCTGTATCTGCTGGGCTCCACGTCGCAGGTGCCGCTGGAGCCGTTCCAGCAGCTGCCCGGCGTGCGTCAGGTGGTCCGCGTCTCGCAGAAGTACCGCATCATCGGCCGGCACGGTGGCCAGCGCACCACGGCGGGCTTCGAGTACAACGGCGTCAGCTTCGGCGACAACTCGGTGAACCTGTTCGCCGGGCTGTGCGCGGTGGATTCGCTGGAGAGCGTGGACGCGATGATGGCGGCGCTCGCTCGCTGCGGCATCAACACCACGCGCATGGGCGCGTACAAGCCGCGCACCAACCCGTACGAGTTCCAGGGCCTGGGCGCGAAGTGCCTGCCCTGGGTGTTCGACTCCGCGGGCAAGCACGGCATCAAGGTCGTCGCGATGGAGGTGACGCACCCGCGCCACATCGATGAGATCAACGACGCGCTGAAGAAGTCCGGGGCGCCCACGGGCGTGATGCTCCAGGTGGGCACGCGCAACGCGCAGAACTTCGAGCTGCTCAAGCAGATTGGTCAGCAGCACGCCTTCCCGGTGCTCTTCAAGCGCGGCATGGGCATCACGCTGGAGGAGTCCCTCAACGCGTGCGAGTACGTGGCGAGCGAGGGCAACCCCAAGATCGTCTTCTGCCTGCGCGGCGTGAAGACGCACCTGGGCGATCCGCACCGCAACATGGTGGACTTCGCGCACGTGCCGGTGGTGCGCCGCCTCACGCGCATGCCGGTGTGCGTGGATCCCTCGCATGCGATTGGCCGCGCGGAGGCCCCGCCGGACGGGCTGCCGGACATCTTCCACGCCATTGGCCAGGGCCTCATCGCGGGCGCGTCCATGGTGCTGGTGGACTTCCACCCGACGCCGGAGAAGGCGCTGTGCGACGGGCCGCAGGCGCTGCGCCTGGAGCAGCTGGGCGCCCTTCAGCGCTACACGAACATCGTGCGCGCCGCGTACACGGAGGCCGTGAGCAACGGCGACGGGACGCAGGCCGCCGCTCCGGCCAAGGCCGTCAGTCGCTGAGCGCGTAGCTGCCCAGCACCCGGAGCGACGTGCACATGCTCCGGGCTTCGCTCAGGGCCGCCTTCACGGGCGCGGATTCCACCGCGCCGTCCACGTCCAGGCACCAGCGGTAGTCCCAGGCGCGGACGCCGCCGGGCCTCGACTCCAGCCGCGCGACGTTCACCCCGTGCGCGGCGAAGGCCGTGAGCACGCCCGCGAGCGCGCCAGGGCCGTCGTCGAGCGTGAGCACCAGCGACGTCTTCCACCGCGAGCCCAGGTTGGGCGGCACGGCCGGGCCCACCGCGAGGAAGCGGGTGGCGTTGTCCGGCGAGTCCGCGATGCCCTCCGCCAGCACGGTGAGGCCGTAGAGCTCCGCCGCGGTCCGGCTGGCGATGGCCGCCGTGCCCTCCAGTACCTCCTGCGCCACGCGGCGCGCGGCCACGGCGGTGTTCGCTTCGGGCATGGGGTGCAGGTGGTGCTTTCTCAGCCAGCCTCCGCACTGCGCCAGCGCCTGCGGATGGGACAGCGCGCGCGTGAGGCCCTCCAGCGTGCGGCCCGGCGGCGCGAGCAGGCAGTGACGCACGGGCAGGCGCAGCTCGCCGGAGAGGGCCGGGGCGAACTCCAAGAGCAGGTCCACCACCTCCGCCACCGGTCCCGCGAGCGCGCTCTCCATGGGCACCACGCCGCCGTCCACCGTGCCTTCGGCCACGGCCTCGAAGACGGCGCGGAAGGTGGGGCAGGGGATTCGCGTTACGGCGGCGCCGAAGAGGGCGCCCGTGGCTTCGTCGCCGTACGCGCCGCGCTCACCTTGAAAGGCGATGCGGCGGGGGGCGGCGTCAGCCATCGATGGGCTCCGCGCGCGGGTAGGTGCCCAGCACGCGCAGGGACGACGTGAGCGGGCGCAGGTCCTCCAGCGCGGCCGTTACCGAGGCGGACGCGGCGTGGCCCTCCACGTCCAGGTAGAAGCGGTACTTCCACGGCGCACCGGGGATGGGGCGCGACTCCAGCTTGGAGAGGTTCACCCCGCGCTGCGTGAGCCGCTGCAGCA
The DNA here is from genome assembly GCF_003668935.1 of Corallococcus sp. AB032C. Lineage (NCBI taxonomy): Bacteria > Pseudomonadati > Myxococcota > Myxococcia > Myxococcales > Myxococcaceae > Corallococcus > Corallococcus sp. AB032C. The sequence goes on from NZ_RAWP01000040.1 coordinate 14,636, forward strand.
CCTGGCCCAGCGCGCCCGGGCGGTGCTCCAGCACCACCAGCAGCGACGTCTTGCACGGCACGTCCGGCGCGAGCGGCGTGGGCTGGCGTGACACCTCGACGAAGCGCGTGAAGTCCGAGCCGGGCTGCAGGTCGCTGGCGAGCACCTCGAGCCCGAAGCGGCCCGCCGCGGACTCGCTGGCGATGGCGGCCACGGTCCTGTCATTGCGATCCGCGACCATCTGCGCGGCGACGGCGGTGTCTGGCCCAAGCACGGTGCGGGCCCAGGGCACGTGCGTGCGCAGGAAGTCCTCGCACTGCGCCAGGGCCTGCGGATGGGACAGCACCTCGCGCAGGTCCTCCAGCTTCGCGCCCTTCACGCCCAGCAACCGGTGGTCCACCTGGCTCACCACCTCGCCGGTGATGACGCCATCGCCCGCGGCGAGCACGTCGTACGTCTCATTCATGCTGCCGGCGGTGGTGTTCTCGATGGGCAGCAGCAGCACGTCCTGCTCGCTCTGCTTGAGGGCCTCCACGGCCTGGCGGGCGGTGTCGAAGCCGGCGAGGAGCACGCCGCCCGGCCGGTGGCCGTAGCGCTGGCGGGCGGCCAGGTGGCTGTAGGAGCCCTCGACGCCCAGGTACCCCACGCGCAGGGGCGTAGTGTCCAGGCGGGTGACCAGGGCCTGCTGCCGGGCCACGGACATGTCCAGGATGACGCGGTAGAGGCGCTCCACTTCGTGCGGATCCAGGCCTCGCTCCGCCGCCCGGCCGCGCAGCTTGCGCAGGAGCAGGTCCTCGCGCTGCGGGTCCCGGAAGGGCCAGGCCGTCACCAGCTTGGCGCGCGCCACGTCGTCGGCCAGGGCCATGCGCCGCTGGAGCGCATCGAGGACGTCCTCGTCGATGCGCTCGATTTGGGTCCGCAGGGTCTCCAGGGAGGGGATGTCCGCCATGCTCGGAACATAACAACTCGCGTCGAAGGAGCGGACTCCTCTGACGCGCCGTCACATTCCCAGGCGCCGGGCGAGGTCCGAAGGGACCGGGTAGACGGACTCCTTCGGCAGGTGGCGCGTGGCCTGATCCGCGCGGCCGTCGTCCAGGTGCTTGCGCAGCTTCTGGACCAGGGGCGTGAGGTCGGTGATGGACACGGTCCAGTCATCCACGAAGCGCTGGATGACGGCGCGGCTCAAGCCCACCTGGATGCTGTCGTGGGGCAGGCCCGCGCCGCGCAGCGTGCGCTCCGGGTCCCACTGGATGTGGACGGGCGCGGTGTCGAAGGCCTTGCGCCACGCGTCCGGTGAGCCGTGGGCCTTCGGCTCGAAGCCGGTGAGGACGCCGGAGGCCAGGGCCTCCTCCCAGCCGGAGCGCTTGATCCGCACCGCGAGCGTGCGCTCCTGGCCGCTCTTCCGGCCCCAGTTGGAGCGGTGCATGAGCCACAGGAAGCTGGGTTTGATCCACGTCATCCGGCCCACGGAGAACGGCGGGCCGAACTTCTGCTGCTTCACGGCCACGTCCGCGATGGCGTCCGCGTAGGCCTGATACACGACGATGGAGGCTCGGTCGAAGTCGGCGCGGACTTCGCGGGCTGCGCTCATGGGCGGGCTCTGGGTTTGGCTTTCGGCTTCGGCCTGGCTTTGGCGGCGGCGGTCGTCGGGAGCTGCGTCTTGCCCATCTTGAGGACGAGCTCGAAGTGCTCCACGGGGGTGGGCGTCACGCTGAGGCGACTGCGGGTGATGAGCGGGAAGTCCTTGAGCGCGGGCGTGGCCTTGATGGTGGCCAGCGTCACCGGCGCGGTGAAGGCGACCACGGGCCCCACGTCCACGGAGGCCCAGTCCTCGCCGGGGGCGGTGGGGTCCGGGCCCGGCTTGGAGAGGACGCACGCCACGCCGACGACGGCCTTGTCCTCATTGGAGTGGTAGTAGAGGCACAGGTCCCCGGGCGTCATGGCCCGGATGTTGTTGCGCGCCTCGAAGCTGCGCACGCCCGTCCACTCCGTCCTGCCGTCCTCCTCCAGCTTCGCGTACGCGTAGACGGAGGGCTCGCTCTTGATCAACCAGTACCGCAGAGTCGCCATGGCGGCGCACCCTAGCTCAGGGGGGCGTTTCGCGCGCCAGCGCCGCGCCCTGTTGCTTGAAGAGCTCGAAGACCCGCTCCTCGTCCATCGCCGCGACTTCACGCCGTGTGGGATCCGCTTCCGTGTAGCCCACACGCCGGGCCGCGTCGTCGAGTCCCGGGAAGCGTTTCCGCGCCTCGGCCCAGAGGGTCCTGTCGTCTTGAGCCATGGAGCAGGGAAGGGGAATCAGGATGCTGGCGCTCGACCCCGGGGAAAGTGAATCCGGCAGTTCGTTGAAGGAGAGGACCGCTCCCCGAGGAAGCCAAATGGGGCTCTCTGTCCGGGTGAACACCTCCACCACGGGCAGGGTCCGGATGACGACGCCGTCCAGCGGTGTCCGAGTGGAGCGCGCCGGTCGGCCGTAGGTCAGTGCCGACATGTCGATCTGCACGGGGCAAAGGTCCGGATGGACGGACAGCACGAGGGCCTCGCCCTCGCGGATATCGACCTCGAAGTCGCGGGAGCTGTCGACGCTCGAGTCCTTCAGGAAGACGGCATGTCGACCGCTGGGGACCGGAAACGCGAGGTGATGGTCGAGGCGGAGCACCGGCGCCACGGGCTGGTCATCCACGCGCAGGACGATGTCGCGGTCAGGTTGTGGGCCCGTGGCCACGACGTGGAGGAGCCCACCCTTGGGACCGGGAGGGCCATCGCTGTCTCTGAGCGCGAACAGCCCCCACAGCACCAGCGCCGCCGCGAGAAGCCCCAGCGCCACCTTCGCGTAGCCCGGCGAGCCAGAAGGGTCGTCTGGCTCCGCGTGTCCGGTCTTGGGAGCGGTGAGGAGGGAGAACACCCACCACACCACGAAGACCACGACAAAGATGGCCAGGGCCTCCAATGCGTTGCCGTCGATGATGGGCCGGATGAGCCTGATCATGTTCCCCCCTGAAGTGGCCTTCCCGCCACCTCGGAGGAGTTCATGGCACGTCTGGTTTTGGAGCGTCAAGCCACGGGGCCCACACCCCACAGGTCCACGGTTCCATCCCCCTGAGCCCAGGCGATGAAACGGCCGTCGGGTGAGAAGACGGCATCTGCCGTCTCAAGGTCGTTGTCTTCAGAATGGCTGAACAACAGCTCGCCGGTATCGAAGTGGTAGAGCGCGAAGCCTCGGTCGCCAGCAGACGAGACCATCAACTCTCCGTCCGGACTGAAGTCGAGGTTGCTCACGTAATGACTGTAGTCGTTGAACATCCGCAGGACGCGACGCTCATTCACATCCATGACCACGACCTCGTGGACGCCTCTCGCGACGAGCAGGGGCAGCGTGGGGTGGAATGCAACGCTCGCCGCGAACTGAAACCCAAGGGGATGAACCCAGGGATGAGAGCTCGCCTTCAGATTCCAGAGGTAGAGATACGCCTGGCCGTGGTCGTAATCCGTCACGATCGAGGCCGCGAAGCGTGAGTCACGGGAGAATGCACTCGCCTTGACCGTGACGTGCCACTCAACGCCATGCAGGTCACGAATCCGTTTCCATGCCGCCACGTCCCATAGGAGGGCCTCGCCACGTTCCAGGATGGCCAGCAGCACGCCGTCCCGGGACATGGCCAGCCCGGTGGCGGGCGCGGAGAGGGTTTCCTCGCGCCAGAGCGAACCGTCCGTCGCGGACAAGGCCATGAGCCGAGGCCGCCAGGTGACCGCGGCCTCCTCGACCGGCGGCCCAGCGGTCACGATGTGAGTCGAGCCGTGGAAGAGGGCCTCGGTGGGCTCCATCTTCAGCTCCACCGAGCCGCTGGCGACGTCCGTTGCCGTGTCCAGGTTCCACCACCGCAGGCGGGAGGCGGCTTTCGCGAGCAGCCGGGTGCCTGACGGGTCAAAGCAAAGCCTCTCCCAGCGGACGGAGTCGAGCTGGGAACCCAGCTGCCGCACACGCTTCAGGCCGCGCGCATTCGCCGGGGTGATGACCGCACGGGTCAGGTCTGTCTGGCTCATGTCGTGTAGGCCGGAATGGAAACGCGCGTACGAAGGAAAACTCCACCCGTTAGATCCCTGGCGGATGCGGCCATGGGCAGGGCGTGGACGATCGAGGAGACGCGGCCTGACGACCGCAAGGCCCTCTTCGAGGCGTACCTCACGGCGGCGTGGCTCGGGAAGATGGAGGCCATGACGAACGTGGGGCTCCACTTCCTCTACGGAGATGGCGTCAGGCGTGATCCGAAGCGCTCCCGGATGTGGACGGAAAAGGCAGCCGCACTGGGGGACGATGTCGCGGCCTTCAACCTGGGCCTCGCCTATGACAATGGTAGGGGTGCCCGAAAGGACAAGACCCTCGCGGAAGCCTGGTATCGCCGGGCTGCCGCCCTGGGATTCGCTGTCGCCGAGGGAAACCTGGCGTATCTCCTGTTCGCAAGCACCGAGGCCCAGCAGCAGCAGGAAGCGGTCCGGCTCTACCGGAGGCACGCACGCCAAGGACACCCGATTCCAGCCTACAATGTCGGTCTTGCGTATGAGCTGGGAAAGGGCGTCCGCAAGAGCCTGAAGAGAGCCAACGCGTATTACGAAATGTCCGCGAAGGGCGGTTACGCGGAAGCGCAGCTGGCCCTGGGCTACAACTATTCCAATGGCGTGGGCCTTCCGACGGACGCATTGCGTGCCTTTGCCTGGTTTCGACTGGCGGCGGGGCAGGGGCATCCCAGCGCGTCGTTCAACCTGGGGTTGATGTTCGCGAACGGCGAGGGCGTGCCCAGGTCCAAGGCGCGCGCCATGCGTCACTTTCGTGATGCCGCGAGCCAGGGGCATGCGAAGTCCGCCAGATGGCTGAGGAAGCTCCAGAAAGCCTGATCACCCCACGTTGGTCTTGCTGAACACCCGCAGCGCCTCCGCGACACTCCAGGCCTGGGCGAAGCAGCCTCGCGGACGGTAGGGCTCCGTCGCGTCGAAGATTTCGGATATCTGTCCAATCCCCGCGTGCGACAGATGGTCCTCCATTCCAGACAGCAGGGCCCTCGCGGCCTTGATGTCCGGGGACACCTTCAACGTCGCGTCCACGTAGTGGCCAATCAGCCAGCCCCACACCGTGCCCTGGTGATAGGCCGCGTCGCGGGCCCGCAGGTCTCCGTCGTACTTCGGTTTGTAGTCCCTGCTCCCCGGCGCCAGGCTGCGCAGGCCCACCGGTGTCACCAGTTCGCGACGAACCACCTCCAGCACCTGCGCCCACTTGTCTCGCTTCAGCACCGGATGCTTCAGCGAGATGGCGAAGACCTGGTTCGGCCGCACGCTCGCGTCCTCGCGACCGTCCTCTCCGTCCACCACGTCGTAGAGACACCCGCCTGCTTCATTCCAGAAGCGCTGGTTGAAGCTGCCCTGTGCCTTCTCCGCCGCGGCCCGGTATGGCCCTGATTCCAGCCCCAGCCGCTCCGCCCAGCCCGCCATCAGGCGCAGGGCGTTGAACCACAGCGCGTTGATCTCCACCGCCTTGCCCCGGCGCGGCGTCACCACCCAGCCCTCCACCTTCGCGTCCATCCAGGTGAGCTGGTAGCCCTCCTGTCCCTGTCGCAGGAGCCCGTCCGCGGGGTCCACGCCGATGTGGAAGCGCGTGCCCTTCTGGTGGTGCGCCACGATGTCCTGCAGCGTCGGGAACAGGTCTCGCAACAGCGCTTCGTCTCCCGTCTCCTCCAGGTAACGGTCCACCGCGTGGAAGAACCAGAGCGTCGCGTCCGCCGTGTGGTAGACGCCCTCGTTTTCTCCATCCGGGAAGTAGTTCGGAATCAGGCCGTCCCGCACGTAGTGCTCGAACGTGCGCAGGATGGCCGCCGCCTCGCGGTAGCGCCCCGTCGCCAACGTCAGCCCGTCCAGGCTGATCATCGTGTCCCGGCCCCAATCCGTGAACCACGGGTAGCCCGCGATGACGCTCCTCGCGTCCAATCCCATCGACCGCGCCCACGCGGCGTCCGCGGGCCTTGGCGGATCGATGATGAACTGGTCCGCCGCCAACACCAGCCGTGCCGGCACTCCCGTGCGCCCATGCTCCGGGGCGCGCTCCAACAGGCGCTCCTGCCTCCCCAGCTCCCGTTCGAATACCTCCTTGGGATTCCGCTCCAGCAGGTGCCCCGGCGCCTGCGTCGTGAGCCCGAAGTAGAGCGTGCCCCCGGGCTTCAGCGTCGCCGTGAAGTAGCCCGGTGAGTGCTGCACCTCCGTGAAGTCATAGCCGCGCGCCTTCTCCGTCCGCAGGTGCTGGGGCCTGGAGGTCTCCGCCAGGCTCACGTACGGCGTGGGCCCGTCCGCATACAGCCGCATCCGCTGAATCGGACCGTCCTCTCCGTTGCGCAGCTCCAGCAGCGGGCCTCGCAGCGTGACGATGGGCTCTCCCACGTCCTTCAACAGTGGCCCGTCATGCGGGCGCATGACCGGGAACGGCCGCAGGTGCAGCGTCACCTCCGGACCGGACAGGTGCTCCCACGAGAGGAACACCGTGTCCTCGCCGTGCACCATCACGCAGCGGCGCCTCAGCCGCGCCCGCCCCACCGCGTACTCCCAGACGGGAATCAGTCCCTCCAGGTGGAAGTGCCGCAGGTGCCTCGCGCCGTCCTCCACCGTGCTGCCGTCGTCGTGCTCCTCGGACGTGAGCCGGTAGCGCTCCCCGTCCACCAGCGCCGTCTCCTCCATCCGCGCCATCAGCACCGTGCGGCCCAGCTTCTCCAAGGTGGGGATGAACAGGCCGTGGTAGCGGCGCGTGTTGCAGCCCACCACCGTGCCGGAGGCGTAGCCCCCTCGGCCGTTGGTCAGGAGCCACTCGTGGTTCACGCCGTTGCTGAAGTCGGCGCCTTCCGGGAAGTCGAACGACAGGCGGGGCAGGGCAGGGGCTGGTTCGTTCACGCCTTCGTCTCCTCCTCGCCCGTCCCCCTGGGCGGAGACGCGCGGGAAAGGGTAGGAAGAGAGGTTGCTCATGCACCCCCGCGCCACACAGCGCATCCCCCGGTCCCCGGACTCGAGGGGAGGCCAGCCGGGCAGACAGGCCCTCGACGCTGCCGCGAGCGCGCTGGAATCCGTTCACGCGAAGCCCTTGCGACCGTCCCGAGGGGACCGCACCTCACCCAGAGCCTTCGGGCGCGCCCCGATTTCCCGAGGAGACACGCCGTGGGCATCGTGAAGTCATCGGGCATCAGCGGCCGGCAGCACAACCTCGCCGAACAGGTCTTCTCTCGCGCCGCGGGCGCACCGCTCGTGCCGGGCAACGACGTGCACCTGCTGCGCGACGCTCGCGAGAACTACCCCGCGTGGCTGCGCGCCATCCAGCAGGCCCAGCGCTCCGTCCTCTTCGAGAACTACATCATTGAAGATGACGATGTGGGCCGTGCCTTCGCGGACGCGCTGGCCGCCCGCGCTCGCGACGGCGTGCAGGTCCGCGTCCTCTATGACTGGTTGGGCTGCCAGGGCACCGCGTCCCGCCACTACTGGCGCACCCTGCGCGACGCGGGCGTGGAGGTGCGCTGCTTCAATCCCTTCCAGTTCGACCGGCCCCTGGCGTGGCTGGGCCGCAACCACCGCAAGACGCTCACCGTGGACGGCGAGGTGGGCTTCGTCTCCGGCCTGTGCGTGAGCCACAAGTGGGTGGGCGACGAGCAGAAGGGCGTGGCCCCCTGGCGCGACACCGGCCTGGAGATTCGCGGCCCCGCAGTGGCGGACCTGGTGCGCGCCTTCGCCCAGGGGTGGAGCACCGTGGGCCCTCCTCTAGATGAAGAGGGCTGCCTGTCCGCTCGCGCCTCCCAGCCCATGGGTGACGTGTCCCTTCGCGTGGTGGCCGGCGTGCCCTGGAGCGCGGGCCTCTTCCGCGTGGACCAGCTCATCGCTTCGCTCGCGCGCACGCGGCTGTGGCTCACCGACGCGTACTTCGTGGGCACCGCCACCTATGTGCAGGCGCTGCGGGCCGCGTCGCGCGACGGCGTGGACGTGCGGCTGCTCGTGCCCGGCAGCAGTGACATCCCCGCGCTGCGCCCGCTCACCCAGGCCGGCTACCGCCCCCTGCTGGAGGCCGGCATCCGCGTCTATGAATGGAATGGCACCATGCTCCACGCCAAGACGGCGGTGGCGGATGGCACCTGGGCGCGCGTCGGTTCGTCCAACCTCAACCCCGCCAGCTGGCTGGGTAACTCCGAAATCGACGTCGCCGTGGAGGACGCCCCCTTCGCCCGGTGCATGGAGGACATGTACCTCCAGGACCTGGAGCACGCGACGGAGGTGGTGCTCAGTGGAAGGGCGCGTCGCATGATCGCCGCGCCTCCGCTGCCGCGTGCACAGCGTGGCACTCGCGGCCGGCGGGGCAGCATGAGCCGAGCGGCCGCGGGCGCGGTGCGCCTGGGCAACACCGTGGGCGCCGCCGTCACCAACCACCGCGAGCTGGGCCGCACCGAATCCAAGGTCGTCTTCGGCGCGGGCGTGGTGCCGCTGGCCCTCGCGGGCGTGGCGCTCTACTGGCCCCATGTCGTGGCCGTGCCGGCCGCGCTCCTGGGCGTGTGGGCTGGCATCGCTCTGTGGAGCCGGGCCGTGCGCCTGCGCCGCCAGGAATCGCAGGGCACCGCACAGCAGCCGCTGCCGGAGCAGGAGGTGCCGCCGCGAGCCTCCGTCCAGGAGCCGCGCGCGCTGCCGGACGCGCAGGCCTCCCACTCTCCGGAAGCCGAGCCTCGTCAGCCTTGAAGTGAAGGGGAGGGCAGGGCCCGGATACGACAAGGGCCCACGGGCCGGCAGCGGGGGAAGCCTGGCTCCCCACTTCGCTGATCCGGCCCGAAGGCCCTGTGCTTCCTACAGCGCTTCAGTCAGCGCTGGCTTGTGGCGCTACGCCTGCTTCGCGACGCCCGCGGGCTCCGCCGCCCTGCCGCTCAAGAGCGAGCTGCCGCCGTACAGGGCCAGGCCGACCATGCCCAGCACGCCCGCTTCGACGCCGTTGCCCAGAGAGGCCCCCATCAGACCCACGATGCTGGTTCCGAGCATGAACACCACCCCCACCGCCCCTGCCACCTTGCCCATCCGATGTCCCCCTCTGGACTGAATTGGACCCCTGAACCACTACCGCTGTCCGACGCCCAATCCCTTATCAAGTCCCGTGCCAGGGCCCTGGCTCAGGGGTCCCAAGGGGAGCCCGAAAGGGCGTGGAAGGTACGGGGCTCACGTTGGGCAATCCTCTTCCACCCTGTGGAAGCGATCGGCAGAAAGCACAGGGGCGAACACCGGGGTAGGACCGGAATTTTTCCCGGTTGCGCCCATGTGCGCCTGATGTGGCACGCCGTAACCCACTGCATTCCAAGGGTTTTCCCTCCCCCCAGCCGCTGGCACACGCGCTGCTAAGAGCCTCCGCCAGAAGCGAACCACCCGGCCCTTCAGGGCGTGTGAACGGTGGCTAGCACGGAACATCAGTGAACGAAGGAGAGCGGAAGATGGGAATGCGGCGCACGGGGTTCTGGACGGTGATGGGGATGCTCCTCCTGTCGGGTTGTGCTCACCAGCAGACGCTGAAGGTCGACAACGCGGATCAGCCGTACCGCATCGGCCGTGAGGACGTGCTCGACGTGAGCGTGTGGCGCGATCAGGAGCTGTCGCGCACGGTGCCGGTGCGCCCCGACGGCTTCATCTCCATTCCGATGGTGGGTGAGATTCAGGCCGCGGGCAAGACGCCCACGGAGCTGGCGGAGGCGCTCAGTTCGGGCCTCACGCCCTACGTGCAGGAGCCGCGCGTGACGGTCATCGTCCGCGAGGTCAACAGCAGCCGCGTCTTCGTCACGGGCGAAGTGGCCCACCCGGGCGCCTACCCGCTGCGCGGCCGCGTGTCCCTGCTGCAGGCCATCGCGCTGGCCGGCGGCTTCACGGACTTCGCCAACTCCGACGGCATCGTCGTCATCCGCACGGACGGCAAGGGCGGGCAGATTCCGGTGCGCTACAGCGACCTGGTCTCCCCCGACGGCGAGAGCGTCATCCTGCGGCCGGGTGACACCGTCGTCGTCCCGTGAAGCGGGACGGACGCGAAGCCATCAAAGACAGACATCGGGAAGCAGCGAACATGGGCGTGGGCGTGGGTCAGGACGGGAGGGCGGCGGTGAGGGGCAACTGGAAGCGGGCAGTGATTGCAGGCTGTCTCATCGCCGCGCCGGCCGCGCAGGCGGCCACCATCCTGGAGCCTCGGCTCCGCCTCACGGCGGAGGAGCGCTTCGACAACGACATCCGTCTGGGCGGGACTGGCACCAACGGGCAGTTCATGACGAAGCTGTCCCCGCGGCTGGGCCTGGACGTGAAGAACGAGCAGCTGACGCTCGAGTCCTTCTACGCCACGGACCTCCTGGCGCGGCACGGCTCCGGGACGACGACGGTGGACCACCGCGCGGGCGTGGGCTTCCGGGACGTGCTGTCCCGGCGGCTGCGGCTGGACGCCAGCGCGCGGGTGTTCCGCGTCACCGACCCCACGTCGCTGCCGCGTGACGGCCTGGCGCGCTCCACGGCGCCCACCTTCTATGCACAGACGAAGGTGGGGCTCACGGGGCGCGTGTCGGAGCGGCTGGACGTGCGCGGCAACTACATGTTCGAGGCGACGCGCATCATCGAGCCGGGACGGGTGGCGGGCTACGCGCACACCCCGTCCGTGGAGCTGTGGTACCGCACCACGCGCCGGCTGTCCTTGGGCGCTGAGTACCGTTACCAGGGCTTCCTGTACGACCAGGACTACAGCCAGGCGCACGGCGCTTCCGCGGCCTTGCGCTACCGGCTGACGCGGCCCATCACGCTCACCGTCCGGGGCGGGCCGGTGCGCTACCTGCCTGCGGACGCGACGCGCGGCGGGTGGATGCCCCGCGTGGCGGTGGAGCTGGTGCGCGAGGGCGAACGCAGTGACTTCGGCTTCGCGGTGGGCCACGACCTGGTGGGCGCGAGCGGTTTTTCCGGCGCGGTGTGGGCGGATTACGCGTCGGTGATGGGGGCGCATCGTTTCACGCAGAAGCTGTCGGCCTTCGGGGCGGCCAGCTTCTTCCGGAACGGCACGGCGCCCGGTGAGAACTACACGGAGTGGCGAAACACCACGAACGTGTCGCAGGGCTATGCGGTGGGTGGAGGCGTCGAGTACCGGCTGAGCCGGAAGCTGGCGCTGCAGGGCGCGTTCGACCGCATCGCGCAGGTGGGTGCGGCGGATGTCGCTGGGGCGGGGGACCTGACACGCAACGTGTTCGCCCTCCGTCTGGTCATGACAGCTTGGTAGGCAACCTTTGAGAGCTACGAGGATGGAGGAGCGGATCATGGAGCGTGGGATGACGGCGGACCAGTTGCTTTCGGCGCTGTGGCGCCGCAAGGCCCTGGTGGGGGCGATCGCTGCAGCAATCTTCGTGTTGGGTGCGGCCATCGTGATGACCCGGCCGAGCATTTATGAAGCGTCCGTGGTGGTGCGTGTGGAGCCGCAGCGCCCTGGCGAGGAGATGGTCCAGCGCACGGTGAGCGAGCTCATCGAGCAGCGGCTCGTCACCGTCCGCCAGGAGTTGCTGGCGCGGCCGGTGCTGCAGAAGGCCATCGAGGAGATGAACCTCTACCCGGAGCTCGTGTCCGATAAGGGCATCGAGGCGGCGGTGGAGCAGATGCGCAAGGACCTCACCGTGCGCGTCGAGGGTGAGACGGCCTTCGAGCTCACCTACGCGGGCCGCGACCCGCAGGTGGTGGCGCAGGTGGCCAACCGCCTGCCGGCCATCTTCTCCGAGGAGACGCTGAAGATCCGCCAGACGCAGGCGGCCCGCGCCACCGACCTCTTCACCGAGGAGATGGTCGCCATGGGCAAGGCCGTGTCCTCCTGGGAGACGAAGATCTCCAAGTTCAAGGTAGACCACCTGGGCGAGCTGCCCGAGCAGATGGAGATGAACATGCGCGGCCTGGAGCGCATTGGCGCCCAGCTGCAGATGAAGTCCGAGGAGCTGCGCACCGCCGAAGCACGCCGCTCCGACCTGGCCCGCGCTCGCAACGCCGCGGACAGCGAGGCCGGCCGCCTGGAGGCCACGGAGAGCGGCCTGTCCCGCACCCTCACGCAGGCCAAGACGCAGTGGACGCCGGATCACCCGGAAGTGAAGCGGATGGAGCGTGAGCTGGGTGACATCAGCTCCCAGCGCAAGGACGCCGAGGGCCGCATGTTCGCCGAGCGCAACGAGCGCACCCGCGTGTCCACGCTCATCACCAACGTGCAGAAGGACATCGTGGACCTCCAGAAGCAGGCCGAGGCGTACCAGGCGCGGCTGAACAACACCCCGCGCTGGGCCCAGGAGCTGGCGGTCATGAACCGGGACTACGAAATCTCCCGCACCAAGTACCAGAGCGTGGTGAGCCGCAAGGTGGAGGCGGAGATCGCCCAGGAGCTGGAGGCCAAGAGCGCCAAGAGCCTGTTCAACGTCATCTCGCCCGCCGGGGTGCCTTCCTCGCCTGCTCGCCCTGACCGCATGACGGGGCTGCTTATCGCCGCCCTGGTGGCCCTGTCGCTGGGTGTCCTGACTGGCACCGTCCTGGAGATGCGCGACGACAGCCTGCGCGATGGCTCCGAGGTCCGCGAGCGCATCACGCTCCCTGTACTGGCGGTGGTCCCGAACATGCAAGGCAAGACGGAGAAGCGGATTCTGATGCCGATGGCTGGGAGCAAGAACAGCGTCTCCTCGCCTACTTCCCTGAACTAATTGCCGACCCCCTACGGAAAGGATTGGAGAACTCAGATGGATTCGACGATGGAGCGGGCCGGGAACTTCCTCCCCCGCGTGGATGAGAGCGCGGCTTCCTCGAACGCGGTGGACCGCCGGGTGGTGACGCTCACGGCCCCTGCTTCCGCGGCCGCCGAGCAGTACCGCACCCTGTATTACCGCCTGGAGCGGATGCGCGAGCAGCGTCCGATGAAGGTGGTGGCGCTCACCTCCGCGATGCCCGGCGAGGGCAAGACGGTGACGAGCGTGAACCTGGCCCTGGCCGCCGCCCGGGCGAACCCGGAGCGCCGCATCCTGCTGGTGGACGCGGACCTTCGCCGGGGGCAGGTGGCCCCCACGCTGGGCATGCGCAACAAGGTGGGCCTGGCGGAGCTGCTGGCCGGTGAGTGCGACGTGCGCGACGTGGTGCGCCGCTTCAACTCCACGCGGCTGGCGGTCATCCCCGCCGGCTCCACGCCGGAGGAGAGCACCCAGGTGCTGGCCAGCGCCCGCATGAAGCAGTTCCTCAAGGCGGTGCGTGAGGGCTTCGACGAGGTGTACGTGGACCTGCCGCCCACGCTGCCGTTCGCGGACGCGGCCATCCTGGGCCACCAGATGGACGGCGTGCTGATGGTCATCCGCGCCAACGTCACCCCCTCCAAGGTGGTGAACCAGGCGGTGGAGCAGCTGGCGGGCGCGGCGCTGGTGGGCTGCGTGCTCAACGGGGCGGAAGTGAACGCGACCCCGTACCTGAAGAACTACGTGAAGAAGTAGCAGTCGGTTGTCGAGTTGAAGTGATTCGTGGCCCGACCCGCTCCTCGCACCGATGAGGTGTGATGGGCGGGGGGCCTGGAGCGGCGGCGGGTTGGGGTTGGAGGAGTCACGTGCTTCGCGTTTTCCACCACTATTTTTCAGCCAAGAAACTGACGTTCTTCCTCGCCGAGTCCTCGGCGATCGCGCTGGCCTGTGTCGCGGGTGCCGCGGCCTGCGCGGCCCTCTTCGCGCCCCTGGGCTCCCAGCCTCCGTTCGCTACGCTGTGGCCGACGCTGGTGGGACTGGGCCTGGCCTTCGTCGTCACCTTCCAGTTCACGCTGTACCTGTTGGACCTGTATGACTTGCGCATCGCGGCCGAGGACCGGACGCGCGGCTACCGCTTCCTCAAGGCCGCGGGCGTCACCGCGATGGTGGCGGGCGGGGTGATGCTGCTCCTGCCGCTGGCCCTGCCGGTGGTGCTGCCTCCGGGCACGCTGCTGGGTGGCGCGATGGGCGCCCTGGCCGGCACCCTGGTGGTGCGCGTCTCCATCCGGGCGCTGGTGGGTGAGCCCGACGCGGTGCTCGTCGTCGGTGATGGCCTCAAGGCCCGCGCGGTGGCGAGCGCCATTGAAGACGGCGGCGAGGGTTCCTTCCGCGTGGTGGCCCTGGTGGACCCGCGCAAGGTGGAGGAGCCGCTGGACGCGATGGCGGCTCGGCTCAACGCCTCCTACGTGGTGCAGGCCGCGGATGACATGCGCGGTGCCAACTGGGTGGACTCGCTGCTGCGCTGCCGGCTGGACGGGCGGCGGGTGTACGACGCGGCGGGCTTCTGCGAGCGCGTGCTGCGCCGCATCCCGGTGCAGTTCCTGCGAGCGAGTGACTTCGCCTTCGCGGATGAGATGACGGTGTCGCCGCTGCGCAGGGCCTTCAAGCGCGTGTTCGACGTGGCGGTGGCGTCGCTGCTCCTGCTGATGGCTTCGCCCTTCCTCATCCTGGTGGCGCTGGCCATCAAGCTGGACTCCAAGGGCCCCGTCTTCTACCAGCAGGACCGCGTGGGCCTGGGCGGCGGGGCGTATCCGCTCTGGAAGTTCCGCAGCATGCGCACCGACGCGGAGAAGAACGGCGCGGTGTGGGCGCGCTCCAACGACGACCGCGTCACGCGGGTGGGCAAGTTCATCCGCAAGACGCGCATCGACGAGATTCCGCAGGTGTTCAACGTGCTGCTGGGCCACATGAGCTTCGTGGGGCCTCGTCCGGAGCGCCCGGTGTTCACCGAGCAGCTCAAGCAGCAGATTCCGTTCTACGGCGTGCGCGAGGCGGTGAAGCCGGGCATCACGGGGTGGGCGCAGATCCGCTACCCCTACGGCGCTTCGGTGGAGGACGCGCGCAACAAGCTGGAGTTCGACCTGTACTACGTGAAGAACGGGTCGCTGTTCCTCGATGTCGGCATCATCTTTCACACCGTCCGGCACGTGTTGCTGGGGCGGGGTGCTCGGTAGCTCGGTTCAGTAGTAGGCGTTGATGACCGTCCGCGGCCTCCGGTTGTCGGGGGAGGCCGGGATGCCAAGGGTGGAGAGCCATGGATTGGGATGGGCGAGGGGGTCGGAACATGGTGGGCATGGACGTGGACGCACCGTTCTCAGAGCAGTGGAACCAGGACGACGCGCGCAACAAGCAGCAGGCCGTGGAGCGCAACGAACTGCTGCAGGCGCCGAAGAACCGTCCCACGCGCATCGTCGCGATGGGCGGCGGTACGGGCCTGCCCATGGTGCTCAGGGGGCTGTCTCGCCGGGCGGCTCCCAAGGGCGGCCAGCCAGGCGTGGACATCACCGCGGTCGTGGCGATGAGCGACGACGGCGGCAGCTCTGGCCGCCTGCGCCGCCAGCATGGCGCGCTGCCCCCGGGCGACATCCGCAACTGCCTGGTGGCGCTCGCGGGTGGCAAGAGCGCGCTGAAGGACGTGTTTCAGTACCGCTTCGGCGGCGCGAAGGGCCTCGCCGGCCACGCGGTGGGCAACCTGCTCATCGCCGCGCTCGCGGAGCTGAAGGGCGACTTCCTGGAGGCGGTGCGGCTGTCCGGGGAGCTGTTGGGCGCGCAGGGCCAGGTGCTGCCCAGCACGCTCGCGTCGGTGCAGCTGGTGGCCCAGATGCATGACGACACGGAGGTGGTGGGCGAGCGCAATATCTGCCGCGCCCATGGCCGGGTGCGCCGCGTGTCGCTCAGCCCCCGCTCTCCGCCGCCGGTGGACGGCCTGCTGGAGGCCATCTATTCGGCGGACCTCATCGCCATCGGGCCGGGGTCGCTGTACTCGAGCGTGCTGCCCAACCTGCTGGTGGACGGCGTGGCCCAGGCGCTGAAGGAGACGCGCGCGCTGAAGGTCATGGTGGCCAACCTGATGACCCAGCCGGGTGAGACGGACGGCATGAACTGCCTGGACCACGTGCAGGCCGTCATCGACCACGTGGGGCCGGTGCTGGACGCGGTGCTCGTCAACGGCCGGGCGCCCAATGAGGATGCCATCCAGCGCTATGCGCGCAAGGGCTCCTTCATGGTCACGGCGGAGACGCGGGAGCTGCTGTCCTCCGGCGTGATTCCGGTGCAGGCGGACCTCCTCAAGGAAGGTTCCAAGATCCGACACGACAGCCGCAAGGTCGCTGCCTGCCTGCTGAAGATGGCGCGCAGCGGGTTGTAGGCCGCATTGGCCATCACCACCTTGGGGCCCGCTCACATGGAAGCCATTCAACTATCGACCGCCTCTCACCAGGTCGTGGAAGTCAACGACCGGGCGGACTTCATGTCCCTGGAAGCCGAGTGGAACCAGCTCGTGGAGACGACCTCCCACGAGCTGTTCTACCGGCATGAGTTCCTGCGGCTGTGGCTGGACAACTTCGCCGCCGGGGCGCGCATGCGCGTGCTGCTGCTGCGCGGCGAGGACGGAACGCTCACCGCCGCGCTGCCGCTGGTGGAGGAGCGCACGTCGATGTACGGCGTGCCCGTGCGCCAGCTCACCTCCGCGGCCAACGCGCACTCCTGCCGCTTCGACATGCTGGCGCGGGAGCCGGATGCCGCGGCCCAGGCCTTCCTCTCGCACCTGCGCGAGACGGGCGGCTGGGATGTGCTGCGGCTGACGGACGTGCCGGACGGCGGCGCTGGCTTCCGCCTGATGGAGGCCGCGAAGCAGGGCGGGCTGCCGGTGGGCGAGTGGGAGTCATTGCAGTCGCCCTACGTGCCGCTGCCCGCGAAGAAGGACGCGTACTTCGCGAAGCTGCCGTCCAAGTTCAAGGCCAACTGCCGCCGCCGGCGCCGCAAGCTGGAGGAGCGGGGGAAGGTCACCTTCGAGCGCATCTCTGGCGGGCTGGACCTGGAGGGCACGCTGGAGGAAGGGCTGCTGCTGGAGCAGAGCGGCTGGAAGGGCGCGAATGGCACGGCCATGGCGCAGGACGCGAAGACGCGCGGCTTCTACACGGAGCTGGCGCGGGACTCGGCCTACCGCAAGCGGCTGGCGCTGTACTTCCTGCGCGTGGATGGGCGCGCGGTGGCGTTCCAGTACGGCCTGGAGTTCGGCGGGCGCTACTTCCTGCTGAAGCCCGGCTACGACGAGTCCCTGAAGGAATGCAGCCCGGGGCAGCTCCTGATGGAGGAGGTGCTGGCGGACTGTCTGGACCGGGGGCTCACCGAGTTCGATTTCCTGGGGCCGGACATGGTGTGGAAGCGCGACTGGACGGATCAAGTCCGGCGGCACACCTGGCTCTATGTGTTCAATGACACCGCCTTCGGCCGGGCCCTGTGCGCGGCGAAGTTCCGGTGGGTACCGGCGGCGAAAGAGGTGGTGGCGCGATGGAAGAAGTGAAGACGACCGACAAGATGTTCGTGCCGTCCCTGCCCACGCTGTGGCCGGGCATGCTGATGGCCCCGCCGCGTCCGGGGGCGCTGCCGCCGTTCTCGTCTCCCAACGCGCGGTACTTCTACTTCGCGCGCAACGCCGTCTGGCTGACCATCAAGATGCTGCGCCTGGACGGCGGCGAGGTGCTGATGCCCTCCTACCACCACGGCGTGGAGGTGGAGGCGGTGGTGGACGCGGGCGCCATTCCGCGCTTCTACCGCGTGGGCAGCCGCTGGGACGTGGACGTGGCGGACGTGGCGAAGCGGATTACGCCGAAGACGCGCGCGCTCTACCTCATCCACTATGCGGGCTTCCCGGGGCCGGTGGACGCCATGCGCAAGCTGGCGGACGAGCACGGCATCCCGCTGATTGAAGACTGTGCGCTGTCGCTGCTGTCGTCGGACGGCGCGACGCCGCTGGGCACCACGGGCGACGTGGGCATCTTCTGCCTCTACAAGACCCTTCCGGTACCCAATGGAGGTGCGCTGGTCGTCAATGGCAAGCGTTCGTACAGCCTGCCGGAGCCGCCCTCGCCGCCCTTGGCGTCCACCTTCAGCCACACCGTGTCCGCGCTGCTGCAGAACCTGGAGCTGCGCGGCGGGGCGGTGGGCCGGGGGCTGCGCGGCCTGGTGCGCTCGGTGGGGCACGGCACGGTGAAGGCGGCGAGCATCGAGCGGGTGGCCACGGGCACGCAGCACTTCGACCGGCGGCACGTGGACCTGGGCATGAGCCCGCTGACGAAGCGGATTGCCCTGGCGCAGGACCTGGAGTCCATCGTCGAGGCGCGCCGCCGCAACTACTTCCTCCTGCTGGGCCGGCTGCGCGACGTGTCGCCGCCGCTCTTCAACCAGCTGCCCGCGGGCGTCAGCCCGCTGTTCTACCCGATGGTGGTGCAGGACAAGGAGCTGCTGCTGGCGAAGCTGCGGGAGAAGGGCATCGACGCCATCGACTTCTGGAAGCGCTTCCATCCCGCGTGCGACCCGTCGGAGTTCCCGGAGGTCGCGCAGCTGCGGCGCACGATTCTGGAGATTCCGTGCCACCAGGACCTGTCGCCGGAAGTCATGGGGCAGGTGGCGGACGCGGTCCGGGAGGCGCTGAAGTCCGCGCGCCAGCCGAGCAAGCGCGCGTCGTGAGGGAACAGGAGCTGGCTCCCGGGTTGCAATCGCCCCCGGGGGCCGGGGCATTGCTACGGGAAAGGCATCAGGGTGACGCGGTGATCCGCGAAGACGAGTTGACGTCGGGGCCCAGGTTGGCGCCGCGGCTGGACGTGGCGGCGGTGGGCAGTGCCTCGCAGCTGGCGGGGATGCGGGCGGAGTGGAACGCGCTGCTGGACGCGAGCACGGCCGGTCCGTTCAACGCGTGGGAGTGGCTGTATCCGTGGTGCAGGCGCATCTCGCCTGACGTGCGGCCGCTGGTGCTGACGGCTCGGGACAGGCTGGGCACGCTGGTGGGCCTGTTGCCGCTGGGCTTGGAGCACCGCTGGGTGAACGGCATGCGCGTGCGGCGCCTGGGCTTCCTGGGTGAGACGCACGTGGGCAGCGACTACCTGGACGTGGTGGCGCGCAAGGGCCGTGAGGCGGAGGTGGCACGGGCGTTCTTCAACGTGCTCCAGGGGCTGCGCGACGAGTGGGACGTGCTGGACTTGACGGACCTGCGCGAGGGGTCGACGACGCTCGGCGTGGCGCGCGAGGTGTTTGGCGACGTGCGCGTGACGGAGCGCTACGTGTGCCCGTACGAGGCGCTGGTGCCGGGCGAGCCGTTCGATGCGTTCCTCAAGCGCACGGGCCGCCGGGACAACTACCTGCGCCGGCGCAAGTGGCTGGAGAAGCAGGACGGCTACCGCATCGAGCGCACGGACGCGCCGGGCGAGCTGGCCGGGCCGATGACGGACTTCTTCCGGCTGCATGCAATGCGCTGGTCCTCGGATGGCGGTTCGCAGGGCATCAAGGGCGCCGGGGTGGAGGCGTTCCACCGGGACGCGACGCAGTGGCTGGCGGAGCGGGGCCGGCTGCGGATGTACACGATGAAGGTGGGCGGCCAGGCGGTGGCGTCCGTGTACGGCATCCTGCATGGCCAGACGTTCGTGTACTTCCAGTCCGGGTATGACCCGGCGTGGCGCAACCGCAGCGTGGGACTGGTGCTCGTGGGCGAGACGTTCAAGGACGCCATCGACATGGGCCTGACGGAGTACGACTTCCTGCGAGGCACGGAGACGTACAAGTCCGACTGGGTGACGAAGCAGCGCCAGACGGTGTCCCTGCGCGCGCACGGCGCGGGCTTCGCGGGCACGTGGTTCACTCGCACCGAGGAGTGGGCCCGTCAGACGCGCAACGCGGTGAAGGGTGTGCTGTCGGATGAACTGGTGGAGAAGGTGCGCCGGTTCCGTCGGCGGAAGGCCGCGGTGCATTGACGCCCGGTGGCGGCGTGGCGGATCCTGGCGGGTGCCATGGAGAAGCTGCGCTGCGCCGTCCTGGATGACTATCAGGGTGTTTCAACGCGGCTCGCGGATTGGTCTTCCGTGAGCCGACAGGTCGAGGTGACGGTGTTCCGCGAGCACTTCTCCGATGAGGAGGAGTTGGTCGCGGCGCTGTCGCTGTTCGACCTGCTCGTCGTCATGCGGGAGCGCACGCCGTTTCCGAAGGCGCTCCTCGAGCGACTGCCACGGCTGCGGTTGCTGGTGACGACGGGGATGCGGAATGCGTCCATCGACGTGGCCGCGGCCACCGCGCGCGGCGTGACGGTGTGCGGGACGGCGAGCGCGACCGAGCCTCCGGTGGAGCTGACGTGGGCGTTGATATTGGCGCTCGCCAGGAACGTGGTGGGGGAGAGCACCGCGTTCCGGCAGGGCGGCCCGTGGCAGCACTCCGTGGGCGTGGACCTGCACGGGAAGCGGCTGGGGCTCCTGGGCCTGGGGAAGATTGGGAGCCGGGTGGCCCGCGTGGGTGCGGCGTTCGGGATGGACGTGGTCGCGTGGAGTCCGAACCTCACGGATGCGAGGGCTGCGGAGGTGGGCCTGACGCGGGCCGCGTCGAAGGAGGCGCTCCTGGAGACGAGCGACTTCGTGTCCATCCACCTGGTGTTGGGGGAGCGTTCGCGGGGGCTGGTGGGGCGCTCGGAGCTCGCGAGGATGCGGCCCTCGGCGTACCTCATCAACACGTCGCGCGCGGCCATCGTGGATCAGGCCGCGCTCGTTGAAGCGCTCCAGCAGGGTGTCATCGCGGGCGCGGCGGTGGATGTCTTTGAAACAGAGCCGGTGCCCGCGGACGACGTGCTGCGGACGCTGCCGAACCTGCTCGCGACGCCGCACCTGGGATACGTGTCCCAGGGGAACTACACGACGTACTTCCGTGAAGCCGTGGAGGACATCCGGGCGTTCCTCGACGGCGCGCCCATCCGCGGATTGGGGTGACTGGCTACTGCTGCGCGACCTGCTCGCGCAGCTGGGCGATGGCGGGGGCCAGCTGCGGCGGCTGCATGTTCTTGGGCACTTCCACCGTGAAGCGTTCGAAATGCTCCAGCGCTCCGGCCTTGTCGCCCCGGCGCAGCGACAGGCTGCCCAGGAAGATGAGCGCCTCCTGCGCGTCCGGCCACGTGTCCACCAGCTCCGTCAGCTCCTGCTCCGCGCCCTGGAGGTCGCCCTGCGACGCCGCGCGCAGCACGCCCCGGTGCACCCGCAGCTCCACGTTGAACGGATCCACCGCCAGGCCCTTCAGCGTCACCTTCAGCGCTTCGTCGAACTGCTGCTGACGGATGAGCTCGTGGCTCAGCATCGACGCGGCCTCCACGTCGCCCGGGTTCGACGCCAGCCGCTGACGCGCCTGCTCCAGCTCGTCGTTCACCTCGGGCATCTGCTGCATCTGCTGCTGGGCCATGCCCGGCGGCGTCACGCCCGTGCCCATCTGGCCTTCCTCACGCGGCTTCTGCTCCGACACGAGCAGGTAGCCCAGCCCTCCGAAGAAGACCACCACGCCCGCACCCCACAGCGCGCCCACCATCTGCGGGTTGCGCGACGCCCAACCCGAGGGCGCCGGCACGTTGCGCGCGGGCGCCTTCACTCCCGCCGCCTGCCGCTTCTGGTGCTCGTCCTTCGCGCGCAGCGCCGCGGCGGCTTCCTTCTCCAAGCGCGCCTTCTCCGCCGTGTAGTGCTCCGCGGTGAAGTGGTGCTTCTCCGCCTCCAGCGTGCGCAGCTGCTCGATGAGCGACTGCGCGCGCTGCGCCAGGTCGTCCGCCGTGCCGTCCGCCTTCGCAGTCGTGTCCGGCAGCGCGCTCCCCGTCTTCATCTTCATGTAGAGGAGCCACGCGGCCGCCAGCACGAAGGCGACCGAGAGGACGATGATTCCGGGCAACCAGTTGGTGGGCTCGGGCTGCATGGCTTAGCGCTCCAGCTCCCGGCGCACGGCCTGGAGGTAGGGGTCCGCTTCGTCCGTGGACGGCGCGGGTGTGGAAGGGGAGGGGACCGGCGCGGCTTCCGCGGGCGCGGCGCCTTGGGGCAATGGCTGACGCTGCTTCAGGATGACGAAGAGGCCGCCCAGCACCAGCGCGACGGGCCCCAGCCACACGAACCAGTTGAAGCCCTCCGCGCGCGGCTCCAGCAACACCCACTCGCCGTAGCGCGCCACGAAGTAGTCGACGATTTCGGTGTCCGTCTTTCCGTCGGAGACCAGCTCGCGCACCTTGTCCAGCTGCGCGCGCGCCATGGACGACGGGCTGTCCGCCACCGACAGGCCCTGGCACACCGCGCAGCGCAGCTTCTTCGCCAGCTGCTGCACCCGCACCTCCTGGGCTGGCGCGAGAGGCTCACTCGCGGCCTGCTGCGGCGCGAACTGCCCCGTGGCAAGGCTCAGGGCGAGGGTCAACGAGACGAGGACGGCATTCATCGAGGGCTCCAGCGGGGGCCGTCCCTAACTACCGCCCCCTGACGGGTATTGCACACGGAATCCTGGGCCGCACGCCCGCCGCCCGGGCAGCCCTTCCGACTGAAGCCAGCGGCCTAGCCCCGGTAGCCCGAGTCGGGCTCGGTCTCCAGGTCCTGGTCCGGGTCGTACGGGTCATCCTCCGGCGGCAGGAACTCGGCCGGCTCGTCGCGGCCCAGCGCGTGGCGCACGGCATGGAAGCCCACCGCCCCCAGGCCCAGGAGGAACGCGATGGGGCCCACCGCGAGCTTCACCCCCGCGAGCGCCCAGAGCAGGCTCACGCTCACCGCGCCCACCGGCACCCACCGCAGGAAGGCCGGGCGCTCCACGTCCGGCCGCAGCGCCGCGAGCACGAGCAGCGACAGGAGCGCCAGCAGCGGCAGCTCCGACAGCGGCAGGTCCCAGCCCGAGCGCGACGCGACGCCGCCCCCCGCGCTGTAGAGCGAGTCGTCCGAGGGACGCGTGGTGGGAATCACGCGCAGCTCGGCCGGCACGCTGCGTACGCCGCCCGGCACCGGCGCGTTGTCCGGCAGCGCCGAGCCGTCCGCCATCACCTTGCCCCACGACAGGAAGAGCGCCACCACGCACACCGCCACGCCCGCCAGCGCCACCACCCGGGGGAGGCCCAGGAGCGAGCGCAGGTCGAAGTCGCGCGCCACGCCGTCCGGCTCCGCGATGACCAGCTTGTACTGCTCCACGGCGATGAGCGCCGTCCCCGCCGCCCAGATGGGGAAGAGCAGGTTGAAGCCGGACAGCAGCCGCACGGACAGCGCCACCAGCAGCAGCGTGAACGCGGCGGGGATCTCCGGCCGCATCAGCACCAGCGGCACGGATTCCACCCAGCCGGGCGCGTTGCCGTCGCGGCGCAGCTCCCGCGCGACGAGCGCCACGCAGCCCACCAGCGACAGCAAGGTCCCCAGCACGCCCACGCTGGGGAAGAACGGCAGGATGGACAGCACCAGCGAGAACGCCACCAGCCCCACGCCCAACACGCTCTGCGAGTGGCCCGGCACGTCCTTCAGCCAGCGGGGGCCCGTGTACGGATCCTCGTCCTCGTACGCGTCTTCCGGCGGAGGCTGTGCCTTGGAGCCGCGCGGGGGTGGAGCGCCGCTGCCCTGCCGCCGGGCTTCCTCCTCCTCGTCCAGGATCTCCGCCGCATAGGCCGGCTCGGTCATGGGGCGGCTGGGGCGGTTGCTCCTGGCGCTGCTGGCGCGGGGCGGGGGCGCGGGACGCGCGGGCATCTTCGCGCCGCAGTTCTCGCAGTACGTCAGGCGGACGTCCGCCGCGCTTTCACCGCACTCGGGGCACTGCATGGGAAGCCCACCTCGCTGGAGCAGGGGCCGGGGGAAGCCCTCGCGAACGACGCCGACAGATGGGACTTACTACGGATTCCAGGCCTCCCGCGAGGCGGCCCCGGGACTCCCTCTCGGGCTCCCGGGTGCCTGCCTTCCGAGCGGGCGCAAGTTGACTCAGTTCTGACGCGCGGCTTCCGCGGTCGGACGGGCCGCGGGCTGGGTCAGCTCCTGCACCCGGGTGGCCAGCGTCTTCGGGTCGATGGGACCCACGTGCTTGCCGCGGATGATGCCCTGCGCGTCGATGAAGTACGTCTCCGGCACGCCCGCGACGCCGTAGTCCACCGCCATGCGCGAGCGCTCATCCATCAGCTGCGGGAAGCTCGCGCCCATGCGGCGCAGGAAGTCGCGCGCGTTGGGCTCCGTGTCCTCGAAGACGACGCCCATGAACACGGCCTGGGAGCCCAGTTCGCGCGCGCCCCACTCGAGCACCGGGTGCTCGTACTTGCAGGGCCCGCACCACGACGCCCAGAAGTTGATGACCACCGGGCGGCCCTTCAGGTCCGCCATCTTCACGGCATCGCCCCCGTCCAGCGGCTTGAGCGTGAAGTCCGGCGCGGCCGCGCCCTTCAGCATGAAGGGCACCTCGTGCGGGTCCCGCCCGAAGCCCTGGAAGAGGACGAAGAGCAGCGCCGCCCCCACCGCGGAGAACACCAGCGGAAGCCGCCAGCGCTTCATGCCGCACCCCGCTCGGCGTCCGTGCCCGGCAGGGGAGGCGACGCGCCCACCGGCGCTGCGTCCGCGCGCAGCGCCGCCGCCCGGCGCGAAGGCCATACGGCAATGAGCGTGCCCAGCATCAGCAGTGGCAGGCTGTACCAGATCCATCCCACCAGCGGGAACACCCAGACGTTGAAGCTCGCCGTGCCCGTCGTCTCGCTGAAGGCCATCAGCGAGATGTACAGGTCCTCCTTCGGCGACTCACGCACCGCGGGCGTGCCCACGGGGTCCGTGCTCCGCTCGTAGTAGTTCATGCGCGGGCGCAGCTCCGTCACGTCGCCGTTGGGCGCCGTCACCTCCAGGCGCGCGGCGACGAAGGTGCGGTGCGGCTCCTCGCCGCTGGACAGGCCCACGTACTTCAGCTGGTAGCCGTCCAGCGTCAGGGTGCCGTCCTTCTTCAGCGTGCCGGACGTGTGCTTCACGTACGCGCTGGAGGCCGCCACGGCGACGATGATGAGCACGATGCCCAGGTGCACCACGTAGCCGCCGAAGCGCCGGCGCGACTTGCTCGTCGCGGTGGTCAGCGCCGTGACGAAGCCCTCCTTGCGCTCGGTCATGCGCACGCGCACCGGCACCGCCAGCTCGCGCAGGGTGACGACGGTGACGAAGCCCGCCAGGCCGAACGTGAGCAGCGGATACACGCCGCGCAGCCCCGCCGCGTAGCAGGCGATGGTGATGACCACGCCCACCGCCGCGGGGATGAGGAACTGCCGGCGCAGCGTGGCCTTGTCCGGCGTGCCCCACGGCAGCACCGGGCCCACGCCCATGAGGAAGAGCACCGCGATGCCGCCCGGCACCGCCATCTTGTTGAAGTACGGCTCGCCCACGCTCACGCGGATGCCGCGCACGGCCTCCGACACCAGCGGGTAGAGCGTGCCCAGCAGCACCGTGAAGGTGATGGCCACGAACACCAGGTTGTTCACCAGGATGCTCGCCTCGCGCGACATCAGCGACGAGAGCCGGCCCTCCGGCGCCAGCAGGTGGCCGCGCGTGGCCAGCAGGCCAATGCACACCACCAGCAGGATGGCGATGAACACGAGGAACGTGGGCCCGATGTCCGACTGGGTGAACGAGTGCACCGAGTTGAAGATGCCGGAGCGGGTCATGAACGTGCCCAGGATGGTGAGCACGAACGACGCCAGCGCGAGGCTCAGCGTCCACAGCTTCAGCATCCGCTTGCGCTCCTGCACCATGGTGGAGTGCATGAACGCCGTCGCGGTCAGCCACGGCAGGAACGACGCGTTCTCCACCGGGTCCCACGCCCAGTAACCGCCCCAGCCCAGCACGGCGTACGCCCACCACGAGCCCAGCACGATGCCCAGCGTGAGGAACATCCACGCGATGAGCGTCCAGCGCCGCAGGGGCGCCATCCACGCTTCACCAATCTCCCCGCGCAGCAGGCCCGCCACGGCGACGCCGAACGGCACCGTCATGCCCACGTAGCCCGCGTAGAGCATGGGCGGGTGGATGATCATCAGGAAGTGGTTCTGCAGCAGCGGGTTCGGGCCTGGACCGTCCGCCGGCACCGGCGACACGGCGCCCCAGGGGTTGGCGGGGCCCGCGATGAGGAAGGCGAAGAAGACGCCCACGGCCAGCATGGTGCCCAGCGCCAGCTGCATGTAGCGCGCGTGCTCCTTGCGGTGCACCCAGGCGAACGCCGCC
Organism: Corallococcus sp. AB032C; assembly: GCF_003668935.1. Lineage (NCBI taxonomy): Bacteria > Pseudomonadati > Myxococcota > Myxococcia > Myxococcales > Myxococcaceae > Corallococcus > Corallococcus sp. AB032C. The sequence continues at coordinate 40,626 of NZ_RAWP01000040.1, forward strand.
AGGTACACGCCCATGATGAGGCCCCAGAAGAGGATGGATCCTTCCAGCGCGCTCCACAGCGACACGATGGTGTAGATGAGCGGCGTCGCGCGGCTGCCCACCTGGGCCACGTACTTCACGCTGAAGTCGTGGTTGATGAGCGCTTCCACCATCACCAGGTTGCTGCCGACCATGCACGCGGCGAAGCCCCACACCGCGCGCAGCACCCAGGGGTAGCTGGCGTCGTTGCGGCGCATGCCGCCCACCAGTCCCAGGATGGCGCCGAACGCGGCGAAGGCCAGGCCCGCGAGGACCAGCCCATAGCCCAGCATTCCGTTCACGGCGCCCCCGGCGGCGTCGCGGTCGCGGTGGTGGCGCCTTCAGCCAGCGTGTCCTGCCACTTGCGCGGCTCCTCGCCTTCCTTGGGCGCGCGGTACTCGTTGGAGTGGTTCACCATCAGCCGGTTGGACGTGAAGACGCCGGACTTGTCGTAGGTGCCCTCCACCACGACGCCAATCTTCTCGCGGAACATCTGCGGGGGCGTCTCCAGCGAGCGCACGTGCACGCTCTTCGCGTCCGCGTCCGGGCCGTCCGCCACGCGGAAGTCCAGCGTGGTGTGGCCCTCGTTCCACTGGATGCTGCCCGGCTGCACCACGCCGCCCAGGCGGATGGTGGCCGTGTAGGCCTTGTCCCCGTTGGAGATCAGCTCCGACGGGCTCCAGTAGTAGACGAGGTTGTCCCCGATGTTGCCGAAGGCGATGAAGCCTAGGCCGGCGCCGGCGAAGAGCAGGGCTCCCAGCGCGATGAGACGGTTGCGGTTGACGGGCGTCATGGGCTCACTCCTTCGAATCGGCAGCGGCGCGGGGACGGCGCGCCCAGAGGGACACCGAGTAGAGCACGAAGGCGGCCACGGAGATGCCGTAGCAGGCGCCTACGTACCCCCAACCACCCTGGACACGGCCGCTGCCCACCTGGGCCAGCAGCATCAGCGACGTCAGCGAGGTCATGTTCAGGCCACCTTCGAGGAATGGGTCGCGCGCTGCGCGGGGTCATCCGAGGGCAGCGCCTCCGGCAGCGCCACCTCCGCCTGCCGCTCCGCGAGCGCGATGCGGTAGCGGTGCACCATGAAGACGATGAGCAGCGCCAGCATGCCGAACGCCGACACGCGCAGGGGCAGCACCATCTGCGGGTCCACCGTCTTGGGGCTGGACTGCACCTGATGGAGGCTGCGCCACCAGCGCACGGAGAACCACACGATGGGCAGGTTGATGGCCCCGATGATGGCCACCACCGCGCTCCACACCGCGCGCTTCTCCGGGTCTTCGACGAAGCGCCGCAGCACCAGGTATCCCGTGTAGGACACCAGCAGGATGGCCTCCGACGTCAGGCGCGGGTCCCAGGACCAGTACACGCCCCAGGTGGGGCGGCCCCAGATGGAGCCCGTAATCATGCCCAGCGTGCCGAAGAGCAGGCCGATTTCCGCCGAGGCCTCCGCCATCGCGTCCGTCTTCCACGACTGGCGCAGCAGGTACGTCACCGCGGCCACGAAGTTGATGAACATGGCCATCATGGCCATCCACTGGAGCGGCACGTGGACGTACATGATGCGCTGCACTTCGCCCATCTCCCGGTCCGGCGGCGCCCACGCAAGGCCCAGCCACCAGCCCGCGCCCAGCAGCGCCAGCGTCACCGCCGGCAGGCCAAACTTGACGAACTTGTTCATCTTCAGTCCTCGATGACCCGGGGAAACAGCAAGAAGCCCACGCCCCAGTAAATCAGATTGAACCCCAGCAGAAGCCCCTGCCATGAGCCCAACTGCTGCATCGGGTCACCCTGCAGTACGAGCGTGGTGCCCTTGGCGGCGGAGAGGAGGGCTGGGATGACGAGCGGGAACAATAGCAGAGGCAGCAGCACATCCCGGGCCCGGGCATTGCTGGAGATGGCCGCGTACACGGTCCCCGGAGCGCTGAGCGCCATGCTGCCCAGCACCAGGATGCCCGCCAGGTCACCGACCCCGGTGACGATGCGCACGCCGTAGAGCGCCACCATCACCGGCACCAGCACCACCGCCAGCGCCAGGAGCAGCAGGGCGTTGCCCAGCGCCTTGGACAGGAAGATGGCGCGCGCGTCCGCCGGGGCCAGCCGCACGCCGTCCAGGCAGGCGTTCTCCGTCTCCACGCGGAAGGACTCGCCCAGGGACAGCACGCTGGCGAAGAGGATGGCCAGCCACAGGTAGCCGCCCGCGTTGCGCTCCAGCAGCTTCGTGTCCGGGCCCAGCGCGAAGGAGAAGAGCAGCAGCGTGGCCATGGCGAAGAACACCAGCGCGTTGAGCCGCGCGCGGGTGCGCCATTCGATGAGCAGGTCCTTGCGCATCAGGACGAGCGTCGTCGTCAGCAGGCCCGGGCGGCGCTTCGCGTTCGGGGGGCTCATGCCGCCACCGCCCGGCCGTCCTGCAGGTGCAGCCGCTCCTCGCACAGGCTGAGGCCCTGTTCGATGAGGTGCGTGGCCAGCACCACCGTGGTTCCGCCCGCCTTCAGCTCCGCGATGACGCCCTCCATGTCCTGGATGCCCGCCGGGTCCAGCTCACCGAAGGGCTCGTCCAGGAGCGCCAGGGCAGGTGCCTTCATCAGCAGTCGCGCGATGGCCAGGCGCTTGCGCATGCCCGCGCTGAAGCCTCGCACCGGGCTGTCCGTGCGGCGGTTGAGGCCCACGCGGTTGAGCAGCGCGTCCGCGACGTCCTGCGGCGCGTCCACGCCCAACAGGCGCCCCAGCACCATCAGGTTCTGCTGCGCGGTCAGGTCCTCGTAGAGGAAGCTGGCGTGGGACAGGAGCGCCACGTCGCGGCGCACGGCTTCACGGTCCTGCACGGCGTCCCGGCCCAGCACCTCCACGCGGCCCGCGGTGGGCCCGAGCGCGGTGGCGACGAGGCGCAGCAGTGTCGTCTTCCCGGAGCCGTTGTGTCCGGTGAGCAGCAGCGAACGGCCGGCGGGCAGCGCGTAGGTGAGCCGCGCCAGCGCCCACCGTCGCCCATAGCGCTTGCTCACGTCATGGAGGGCGAGCGCGGGTGCTGATCCAGAGGGGGGAGGGGGCATCGGCGGGCCGTTTCGTAGCCTTAAAAGCCCGTGTTCACCAGTGAAACCCCTGGGGTCGCCCGCCGGAGGACAAGAAGATTTTACGCCTGCTTCTTCCGCCGCTTTCGCCGGGGGACTGAAAGGTTTTCGCCACGGGTGGGCGCCCGACTGCCCTGGTACACCCAGGTACGACCTCCAAAGGGGCGTTCCTGCCCTCGGGGGCACGGGGTTTTCCGGGCTTACGGGTGATTTCCACCACCTTCCTGCCCTGGCATCCAGCATGCACACAGGCGGCGCGGGGCCCGTTCCATTGGGGGGAGCGGGCAGACGGCGAAAGCCGCGAGGGAGGCGTGATGGCAGGCAGGGTGTTGCGGCGGGCGGCGAAGGCGGCGGCGGCGGGATTCCTCCACTACAGCGGGGCGCGCAAGGCGATGGCGGCGTACCGCCGTTCGCAGTCGGGTGGCCGGCGCATCCTCATCGTGAGCTACCACCGCGTGGTGAGCGACTTCACGGGGGAGCTGCAGCGCTCCATCCCGGGGCTGCTCATCTCCCAGGAGACGTTCCGTCGTCACCTGGAGCAGGCGCACGCGGCGGGCTTCGAGCTGGCGAGCATTGGCGACGCGGTGGACGTAATGGAGGGCCGCCGCACCGCGAAGAAGGACCTGTTCGTGGTGACGTTCGATGACGGCTACCGCGACGTGTACCGGTATGCGTACCCGGTGCTGAAGCAGATGGGCGTGCCGGCCATCACCTACCTGCCCACCGCGTTCATCAACACGGACAAGCGCTTCAACCACGACCGGCTGTTCCACCTGCTGCGCTGCGTGCAGGAGCGCCGGTTCCGTCCGGACTACTCCACCATGCCGGGCCCGTCCGTGCAGCTCTTGGGGCCCATCCTCTCCGGGCTGAAGACGACGTCCGCGGCGCTGGACGACTTCATCGGCGAGCACCCCACGCGCGTGCTCACGGGCATCATCGACGCGCTGGAGCAGCAGCTGGGCGGCGGCTCGGACCTGATGCCCGAGCAGGGCGACGTGATGAACTGGGACGAGGTGCGCCAGATGGCGCGCGACGGCTTCGAGTTCGGCGCGCACACGCTGGGCCACACGGTGCTGACGCTGGAGCCCACGGCGGTGGTGGAGAAGGAGATCGTCGAGTCCAAGCAGACCATCGAGCGCGAGGTCGGCGTCCAGGTGAAGGACTTCGCGTACTGCAACGGCTGGTACTCGGATGAGATGATCCGCGTGCTCAAGCAGAACGGCTTCCGCTCGGGCGTCACCACGGAGGACCTGCCCAACCGCGTGGGCGGCGACCCGTTCGCCCTCAAGCGCAAGGTGATGTGGGAGAACTTCAGCCTGGGGATGATGGGGGACTACTCGTCGGCGCTCACGGTGTGCCAGTTCGACGACTGCTTCGGCGTGCTGGGCATGAGCCACCCGGTGCTGGGCCACCGTCCGCACATCCTCTCTTCAGCCGTCAGCGGCACCACCAACGTGCTGGTCCAGGAAGCGGCCGCCGCGGAGGCCGCGCTCGCCCGGGTGACGCCGGTGGAAGTCGTGGACGTGACAGCGCCGGTGATCGTGACGGACCCGCGGGTTGCGGCCGCGGTGACGGGTGCGCAGGTCGTGGTGGCGCCGAACGTGGCCCTTGCCCCGGAGGCGGCGCAGCCGGAGGAGCTCCAGTGAGTGCGTCACCCAAGCCGGCCCCGTCCCCGTCGTTCCTGGGGCGGGCCGGCCCGTTGGTGTTGGCCCGGTTGTTCACCGCCGGGCTGACGCTGTCCATTCCGCTCGTGCTCGCCCGGGTGCTTCGCCTGGACGAGTACGGCACCTACTACCAGCTGTTCCTCATCGCCACGACGCTGTCGTACGTGCTGCCGTTCGGCGTGGCGCAGAGCCTCTACTACTTCCTGCCCCGGGCGGAGGCGAAGCGGCCGTACCTGGGCCACGCGCTGCTCTTCGTCACGGGCGCGGGCGTCGTGGCGGCGGGCCTGGTGTGGGCCTTCCTGGGCCACGTGGCGGCCTACTTCAACAACCCGGCGCTGATGGAGCACCGCGCGGCGCTGGCGCTCTACACGGCGTTCTTCCTGGGCAGCTACCCGCTGGAGATTTCGCTCACCAGCCAGGGGAAGACGAAGGCGTCCGCGGTGGTGTACCTGGCGTCGGACGCGGTGCGCTCGGGCGTGATGGTGCTGCCGCCCCTGTTGGGCTTCTCCCTGCACGGGATGATGATCGCCGTGGCCTGCTTCGCGGGCCTGCGCTACGTGGCCACGTGGGTGGTGTCGCTGCGCGGGTCCACCGGGCCGCTGGTGGACTGGAAGCTGTTCAAGGAGCAGCTGGTGTACGCGGCGCCCTTCGGGGCTGCGATGTGCCTGGCCATCCCCCAGCAGAACGCGCACATGTACGCGGTGGCGGGCGTGGTGGCCCCGGCGGTGTACGCGCTCTACCGGGTGGGCTGCTTCCAGCTGCCGGTGGTGGACCTGCTCTACACGCCCACCAGCGAGGTGCTGATGGTGCGCCTGGGCGAGCTGGAGCGCGAGGGCCGGCTGGAGGAGGGCGTGGAGGCCTTCCGGGAGGCGGCCGGCAAGCTGGCGTACGTGTTCCTGCCGTTCGCGGCGTTCCTCTTCGCGGCGGCGCCGGAGTTCGTGGGGGCGATGTTCGGCCAGAAGTTCCTGTCCGCGGTCCCCATCTTCCGGGTGAGCGTGCTGGGCGTGGTGCTGTCCATCCTGCCCATGGACGGGACGCTCCGGGCCCGGGGACAGACGCGAGCCATCTTCGCGTCGTACCTGGTCAAGGCAGTCGTGACGGTGCCGCTCCTGTGGTTCGGCGTGAGGCACTTCGGGATGATGGGCGGCATCGCGTCCTGGGCGCTGGCGGAGGTGGTGGGCAAGGGCATGCTGCTCATCCGCGTGCCCCGAGCGCTGTCCACGCCCGAGCGGAAGCTGGGGCTCAAGGACGTCATCCCGTGGCGGGAGCTGGCGCAGGCGTCGCTGGCGGCGTTCGCGGCGGGCGGGAGCATCTTCCTGCTGCGCTCCGGTGTGCACGACACGTGGGTGAACCTGCCCGCGGGCTTCCTGTGGCGGGTGCTGCCACTGGCGGTGGCGGGGCTGCTCTTCGTGGTGGGGTACGTGGTGGGCCTGTATGCGCAAGGCGTTCGCCCATGGAGCGCATTGCAGTCCCTCCGTCCCCGCCGGGCGGCCTGATCCACCGTCGGGTATTGCACGCGTGGGGGGCACTTCCCTCCCCACGCGTGGGTACCTACCTTCCAGGCGTCACGGAGTTCGGGTGAGGGCGAGGAGAGGCGTGATGGGATTCGACGCGATGACGCTGTACCGGATGGCGCATGGGCTGAAGAAGCGAGGGGTGCCGTTGCTGCCCGCCGTTCTGCGCAAGGCCATCTACTACCTGCACAGCTCCTACATCCCTGAAGACGCGGAGCTGGGCGAGGGGACGCAGCTGGGCTACGGCGGCATCGGCGTGGTCATCCACAGGGCGGCGAAGGTGGGCCGTCACGTGCTCATCTCGCAGCAGGTCACGATTGGCGGACGCTCCGGGCTGGAGGGCGCGCCGGTGATTGGCGACTACGTGCGCATCGGCGCGGGCGCCAAGGTGCTGGGCAACATCCACGTGGGCGACTTCGCGGTGATTGGAGCCAACGCGGTGGTGGTGAAGGACGTGCCCTCGGGCGCGGTGGTCGCGGGCGTGCCCGCGAAGCTCATCCGCCAGGACGCGGATCCGCTCACCACTTACCAGCGCGAGATGGGCCTGTTGCCCACGCGTGCGCCGCCGAAGCTCACCCAGGTCCCACGGTCCTCCGCGCAGGCTTCCTCGCGCTAGGCACTTGGCTTCGTTGGAGAAGGGGACTTCCTTCATGCGCGTGCTGCTCGTCGGGGACTACCCGCCGCCGTACGGGGGCGTGGCCATCCACGTCCGTCAACTCCATCAATTTCTGCGCGACCGCGAGGTCGAGGCGAAGGTGCTTGATATCGGGAAGGGTGGCCGGCCGGCTCCGGACGTCCTCCCCGTACATGGCGCCGCCGCCTTCGGCCTGCGGCTCGCGGGATTCACCTCCGCGGGCTGGACGGTCCACCTGCACACCAGCGGCAACAACCCGAAGGCGTGGGTGCTGGCGGCGCTGGTAGGAACCATGCCCGGACCGCGCTCGCCGCGCGTCATCACGCTGCACTCGGGGCTGATCCCTGACTACCTGGCGGAGTCGCAGGCCCGGCGCGTGTTCGCGCGCACGGCGCTGGCGGGCTACGCGCGGGTGGTGGCGGTCTCCCCGGCGGTGCGCGACGCGGTGGTCGCGTGCGGTGTGCCGGAGGAGAAGGTCGTGGTGCATCCGGCCTTCTGTGGTTCGCAGGTGCGGCCCGGTCCGGTGACGCCGGAGGTGGAGGCCGCGCGGTCCCGGCGCGGTCCGCTGCTCGCGATGGCGCACCACCCGTCGCCCGTCTACGGGCGCAAGGCGATGTTCCGCGCGCTGAAGCTCGTGGCGGAGACGCATCCGGGCGTGGGCCTGGCGCTGTTCGGCCCGGGCACGCGCTCTGAAGAGTTCATCCGCGACGCGCGCGAGCTGGGCGTGGCGGGGCTGTTGGAGGACCTGGGCGAGCTGGAGCACGCGAAGGCGCTGGGGCTCCTGTCCCAGAGCGATGTCTTCATCCGGCCCACGACGCACGACGGGGACTCCATCTCCGTGCGCGAGGCGCTGGCGTTGGGCGTGCCGTGCGTGGCCAGCGACGTGTGCGCGCGGCCGGAGGGCACGCGGTTGTTCAAGGCCGGGGACGAGCGGGCGCTGGCGCAGGCGGTGCGCGACGCGCTGGCGGCGGGCCCGGCGAAGGTGACGGCTCCGGATGCGGGGCCAGTGATGCTGGACATGTACGCGGAGTTGCTGCCGTCCGGCATGGCAGGTGCAGGAACCGTGAACGCGGCGTGACGGAGTGGGGACGGGTTGGGGCGCCTTCGAGTGAGAGGGCGCGCTTCAGGGCTTTCAGCACGGAACTTTTGACTTCAGGAGAAGACGATGCGGCGCAGTGAAGAGATGGACCTGTCGAAGCGGGCCCTTCGCGGGCGGGACCTGGTGGTGTTCTCCAACGACTGGGACGGGGATCCGCTGTCGAAGGTCCACATCATGAAGATCCTCGCGCGGGACAACCGTGTGCTGTGGGTGAACAGCATCGGCAACCGCGCGCCCAAGGCGAACGCGCACGACGCGCAGCGGATCATCAAGAAGCTGAAGACGTTCACCCAGGGCATCCGCGAGGTGGAGCCCAACCTGCACGTGCTCGCGCCGCTGGCGATTCCGTTCTACGGCTCGGAGACGGTGCGCCAGGCGAACCGCCACCTGCTGCGGCTTCAGGTGTTGCGCGCGATGAAGCAGCTGAAGTTCGAGCGCCCCATCTCCTGGAGCTTCCTGCCCGCGTCCGCGCCGGTGTCCGGCACGCTGGGCGAGGACTTCGTCGTGTACCACTGCGTGGACGAGTTCTCCGCGTTCAGCGACACCAACGGCAAGCACATCGCGGAGCTGGAGGAGCGCCTGCTGCGCCGCGCGGACATGTGCATCACGTCCGCGGAGCGCCTGTATGAGAACAAGAAGCGCATGAACCCGCGCACGGTGCTGGTGCGCCACGGCACGGACTTCTCGCACTTCGTGAAGGCGTGCGACCCGGCGACGAAGATTCCGGAGGACATCGCGAAGCTGCCCAAGCCCATCATCGGCTTCTTCGGGCTGGTGGCGGACTGGATTGATCAGGACGCCATCATCGCGTGCGCGAAGGCGCACCCGGAGGGCTCGGTGGTCATCGTGGGCAAGACGACGCCGGACTGCGACGACAGCCGCCTGCGCGCGGTGCCCAACATCCACATGCTGGGGCGCAAGCCGTACGCGGACCTGCCGGGCTACAACAAGGCGTTCGACGTGGCGCTCAACCCGTTCGTCATCAACGAGCTGACGCTGAACTCCAACCCGCTGAAGGTGCGCGAGTACCTGGCGTCCGGCCTGCCGGTGGTGTCGTCGGATTTGCCGGAGGTCCGCAAGGTGGGCCTGTGCCGCATCGCCACCACGCCGGAGGACTACGTGAAGCAGGTCAACGCGGCGCTGGCGGACAACCCGGGTCCGAACCGGGAGCGCGCGGAGAAGATCTTCCACGAGAGCTGGGAGGCGCGCGTCACGGAGATCCGCCAGCACGTGGGTGAGGCGATGCTCGCGGCGGGCAAGAAGCTGTAGGTCCGGTCGGGCGGCAGGAGGGCGCGGGTCCGGAGCGTGTGAGCGCGCCGGACACCGCGCCTTCGTCATTCCTGGAGGTCGCCCGCGCGACCCGTCACGCGGCGCTCCAGCAGGGCGTAGCGGCGGGCGAGGCGGGTGTAGTCGGCGGGGCGGATGGGCGTGCGCTCTCGCGTGCGCACGAGGTCCTCCTTCGCGTCCAGGTAGTCGCGCGCGGGGATGCCGCAGGTCTCCGCGAGGAGGCGCGCGGCCTCCGCGTCCGGCAGGGAGGTGGCGATGCCCAGGCGCTCCTGCATCAGGCGTCGCAGGCCGGTGTCGAGCTCCGGCAGCAGCTCTGCCTCCACCTTCGCGCGGCGCATGAGCCAGCCCAGGGAGCGCACGTACTCGCGCGACGAGCGGTGCCGCTCCACGCGCACGGGGCGGGGCGCGCCGAAGCGGGTGCCTCGGGAGACGACGTAGACGAGCCCCACGGCGAGGCTCTGCGCGATGAAGACCCAGAGGCCCTGGGACAGGGGCGGGCGGGTGATGACGGCGTGGTGGAACTCGTCGAAGCGCAGGGGACCGCGCGCGGCGAGCGCATCCCAGAAACGCACGTTGTCGAGCAGCTCCAGGCGCCGGTTCTCCGCGAGGTCCGGGCCCGCGGCGACATAGACCTCGCCCTGGCCCAGGCCCCAGCGCCACAGCACGCTCGCGCCGCCCAGGCCCGCCAGCGGCACCGCGTCCCCGTGTTCCACCCTCAGGCTCCGGTCCCGGGCCACGCGCAGGAGCGACAGGTCGCGCAGCGCGCCCGCGGGCAGCCACACGTCCACGGTGACGCCGGCGGGATCCACCCATTCGGAGGCAAGGCCCTGGTGGTTCGTGCCGGGCAGTGCGCCCGAGGTGATGTGCAGCCAGTCCTCCATGCCTGGCTGGTGTTCCGCCAGCGCATGCGGAGACAGATACACCAGCGTGCCGCCGCCCCGGACGAAGCGCTCCAACGCGGCGACTTCTTCCTTCGTCACGGGCTGGGCCTGCGGCGCGGCGATGACCAGCGTGCGCGTGCCGGCGGGAATCGAGTCCAGGGATGTCGTCTGCGCGCTGACGTCCCGTCCGCGCTCCTCCAGGTAGACGAAGAGGGCCTTGAGCCCCAGCGGGCCCGGGTTCGTGATGGATGGCACGGGGGAGTCCGGCGGGGCCTCATGCGAGGCAAGGCCCACCGCCAATGCCACGGCGATCATCAAGCCCAGGACGACCGCGACGCGCGCGTTCCTCACGGCCGGACCTCCACGAGCGAGCCGTGCAGCTGCTCCACGGACTCCACGAAGCGGGTGGCCTCTTCGCGCGACACCGGCTCCAGCGAATAGAAGGCCCGGTCGTACCAGCCGACCAGCCGCTCCACTTCACCCGTCACGCGCGCGGGGGCGCCTCGCGTGGGCAGCTCCGCGGCGAGCTCGCGGTTCGTCTTCACGCGGTCCGGCCGCGCCAGCTTGCGCTGCTCCAGCGTGGACAGCAGGCCCAGCAATCCTTCGCGGATGGCCTCTCTCGCGTCCTCCGTCTCCAGCGCGGTGCGCGCCCGGCCCAGGTGTTCTCCAGGCGTATCCAGCTCCAGGGGCGCGGCTTCACCTTCCACTCCCTGCGCGGTGACGGTCTTCCTGCTTCGGCGCCAGCGCACCCGAAGCACGCCGAACAACACCACCGCCAGCGCCAGGCCCAGCATCACCGCGCGCGTGGCGACCGCGAAGCCCTGCGCGCCCTTGGATTCGAAGAGGCCCTCCAGCCAGGTCTGCAGCTCGCGCAGGAGTCGCGTCAGCAGGTCGCTGTTGCGCTGCCGGGCTCTCGCGAACTCCGGCCGGTCGAGGATGGCGCGCAGCCGCTCCGGTTCGCTCGTCACTCCGGGCGACACGGCCGGCTCCACGTCCAGGCCGCACACGGCCTCCAGGTACACGGTGAGCTGCCGGGCACGGTCGGGCTCCGTCTGGCCGGAGGTCCCGGGCGGCAGGGGCACGCCGTCCAGCGCCTCCATCAGCCGGTTCACCTCCGCGTTGAACGCAGCGGGCCGCGAACGCGCCGTGTCCTCGAGCCGGCGCGACACGGCCTCCCGGTCAGCGCACGGGGGCAGGGCAGCCAGCAGGAGGAGCAGAGGGAGGGCGGGCACGGGTTGTCAGGGGGACGGCGTCGCCGGCTCCGCGGTCGCGATGCGCCGCTCCAGGTCCAGGCCCTCGCGGCGCACGCGCATGTCCACGTAGAAGAACGCGGACACCACGAAGCTCAGCGGCGTGAAGAAGGACTGCCCCACCACCTGCAGCAGCTCCGCGGGGACGAGCAGCGCCTGCGGAATGGCCGCCTGGGACGCCGGATCCAACAGGTTGCCACCGTAGGCGAGCCGGACGATCCACGCGGGCAGCCCCGACACCAGGCTCACCGCGATGAGGATGCCGCCCACCACCGTGGACAGCACCATGGCCCGCACCGTGCCCCGGCCCATGAAGCCCGGCTCGACGCGGCCCTTCAGCAGGGCCCCGGAGCGCTTGAAGGCCGCCCACGCGCCCACGTCCTCCATGGCCAGCACGGGGGGCAGGAGCATGAAGCGCAGGAAGTACCAGAGCACCGCCGCCAACGCGCCCAGGCCCAGCACGATGGCGCCGATGATGATCAGCGCGATGCTCAGCGCCGTGCCTCCGCCAGTGCCCTTCCCGGTGACGGCCGCGACCACGCCCATCCCCATGACGAGCGATCCGGGCAGGCACAGCAGGAGTGTCACCCCCGCGGCCCAAGCGATGGACAGCAGGTAGGTCGCGGTCAGGGTGCCCAGGCGCGACACGGCCCGCCGCAGACCTTCCGAGGGACGCACCGGTTCACCCAGCCGCGCGGGAATCACGTACCGGGCCGCCGCCGTGGTGGCCACCCAGAAGTTCCACACCAGGAACGTGTACAGCACGAGCATCAGCCCCATCACGATGCCTGACTGGGTCAGGGCCTGCGTGGGGTCCGTGCCCGCGGGAGCCCCACCCAATCCGGGCAGCACGCCCACCGTGCGCGTCATCGCGACGGTGAACGCCTTGACCGCGATGTAGTTGAGCAGGTCGAACCCCAGGACCAGCACGAACAAGGGCTTCAGGTGCGCGCGCCAGAACGTCGCCGCGCGGTCGATGATTTCTCCGATGGCGAGGGGGCGCAGCTCAACGGAGGTCGGGGATGGCGTCACGGCCGCGCAGCATAGCGCCGCCTCAATCGCGCGGGGGCCGGCATGCGTCCAGCAGCGCCCGGGCCGCCGCGCGCGGATCCTCCGCCTCCAGCACGGCGGAGATGACCGCGACGCCCCAGGCCCCCGGCACCTCCCGAGCCCGCTCCGGCGTCATCCCCCCCAGCGCCAGGGCAGGGCAGGGCAACCGCTCCGCGAGCCCCCTGAATCCATGAGGCCCCAGCGTGTCGCGCGTATCCCCCGGCTTGGACCCCGGAGCGAACACGGGGCTCACCAGCGCCAGGTCCGCGCCCACCGCGCCTTCCGCCTCGCGCGCGTCATGCACCGCCACGCTCACCCACCGGTCCGCGGGCAGGAACGGGCGCACGTCGCGGGGAGAAGGGCCAGAAGCGGGCACATGCAGGTGCGCGCCCACGAGCAGCGCGACATCCAGCCGCCCGTTCACGAACAGCGTCCGGCCCCGGCACACGTCCGCCAGGAGCCGCGCCTCCTCCAGGAACAGCCGCCCGGAGGCCTCCGGGTGACGGTGCTGCACTGCGACGTCCGGCCCCGCCTCCAGCGCCTGCTCCAGCGCGGTGAGCAACCGCGCCCGGGGCAGCCGCCAGTCCGTGATGACCACGAGGCGGGGCAGGACGGGCACCGCTACTCCACGAGCCCTTCGATGGGGCTGGACGCGGAGCCGTACGCCTTGCGCGGGATGCGGCCCGCCAGGAACGCGTCGCGGCCGGCCTCCACTGCCTTCTTCATGGCCACGGCCATGCGCACCGGATCCTTCGCGCCCGCGATGGCGGTGTTCATGAGCAGCGCGTCCACGCCCAGCTCCATCGCGATGGCCGCGTCGGACGCCGTGCCCACGCCCGCGTCCACGATGACCGGTACCTTCACCACCTCGCGGATGAGCCGCAGGTTGTGCGGGTTGCGGATGCCCAGCCCGCTGCCGATGGGAGCCGCCAGCGGCATCACCGCCGCGCAGCCCGCGTCCTCCAGCTTGCGCGCGGTGATGGGGTCGTCGCTGGTGTACGGCAGCACCGTGAAGCCTTCCTTCACCAGGATGCGAGCGGCCTTCACCGTCTCCTCGACGTCCGGGTAGAGCGTCTTCTCGTCGCCAAGCACTTCCAGCTTCACCCACTTGCTCATGCCCAGCTCTTCCGCCAGCCGGCACGTGCGCACCGCGTCGTCCGCCGTGTAGCAGAGCGCCGTGTTGGGCAAGAGGCGCATCTTGTTGCGGTCGATCCAGTTCATCAGCGACGCCTCTCCCGTCGCCTTCAGGTCCAACCGCCGCACCGCCACCGTGACGAGCTCCGCGCCCGACGCTTCGTGGCACTGCTTCATCACCTCGTGGCTGGGGTACTTCCCCGTCCCGACGATGAGCCGCGAGGTGAACGTCACCCCCGCCAGCGTGAAAGGCTTGTCCGCGATGCCGCTCATGACCGTCTCCTCTCCAGGGCCTGCACTCACCCGCCACCCACGAAGGTGACGATCTCCACCCGGTCCCCGTCCTGGAGCCGGTGCTCGGGATGACGGGCGCGGCGCACCACCTCCGCGTTCACCTCCACCGCCACCCCCGGGCCGCTGCCCAGCTCCAACAGCGCCAGCAGGGACGAAAGGGTGCTGCCCTCCGGCAGCGTCCGCGCTTCTCCGTTGACCCACACGTTCACGGCCTCACGGCTCCTTCCGGTCCCCTTCGGTCGGGACCCGCCGGTGCCAGTACAAGGGCGGTTCTGCCCTGTCAACGCACAGCCTCCCCCACGCAAAAGGCCTGCTTCAGCGCACCGGAACGGATTTTTCGCGCTCGAATGCGTTTTGTTCCGCTTCCCCAGCAGGCGAGCGGCCAGGGCCTTCCTCGTGCGCGGGCCGCCCCTGCTCATGCCTCCATTTGTTGCCAAGCGCTGTGCAGGTACGGGGGGAGCGACCAGTTTCTGCCCAACGCCGGGGAACAAATCCTCCGGCATCCAGAACACACTCACAGGGGGCGGTCACACATGCGGAAGCTCATGATTGCGGTTACGGCGGTCGCGGGTCTGACGATGGTCACCGGCTGCAAGAAGGATGACGTCCAGGCGCAGCGCGAGGATGTCGCCGAGGCCCGTCAGGAAGCGGCGCAGGAGACGGCGGAGGCGCGTCAGGACGAGAACCAGGAGATGGCGTCGGCGCAGCATGACGCCAACGAGGACATCGCGGAGGCGCGTGAGGACGCGAACGACAAGATCGCCAGCGCCAACGAGGACGTCCGCGACGAGGAGCAGGACCTGGCCGAGGCCCAGGCCAACCGGAATGAGGACCTGGCCGCGGGTGGCTCCGGCATGGCCGGCACCACCAGCGCCGCGGCGGCGACCACCGTCAACGGCCGCGTGATCGGCAAGTCCGGTGACACGCTGACGCTGGTGGACAGCACCAACAAGGAACTGAAGATCAAGACCAATGACCGGACCGCGCTGATGGACAACGGCAGCCGCGCGGTGAAGCTGGACGACATCAAGGAAGGCTCGCAGGTGCGCGCCTCCTACGTGATGGACGGCAAGGACATGGTCGCCCGCGACGTCACCCTGGTGGCGGCGGTGAAGAAGCTGGACAAGTAATCCCCGCGCCTCACGCGCCTCTGTCTTTTCGGACTGGGGAGAATACTTGAAGGCGGCGGCTCCCACCCTCGCGGTGGGGGCCGTTTCCTTTTGAGTCGGGGAGATGCCCGGTGGGGTCGGATGGGGATGTCTGACCCGGGTGGTAGGACGCGGGCGTGAGGAGTTCCTCATGCCTTCCCACCCCCGGGAAGCGCCTCTTCGTCAGGAGCGTCACCCACGATGGCCACCCATCCCCCCGCGTCCTCCGCGTCCCGGCCGTTCATCCTCTTCACCACCGGGGCCACGTCCTATGAGCTGGTGCGCTACCTGGGGTCGCGCGCCGGTGGGGAGCTGCTGCTCGCCCGTCGGCACTACGCGCGCACGCCGGGCGGGCTGGTGCTCATCAAGCGCCTGCGCGACGTGACGGATGACGTGGCGCGGGCGCGGCTGCGGGAAGAGGTGAAGCTGCTCATGCGGCTGTCCCACCCGGCCATCGCGCCGGTGTACCTGGTGCGGGTGCATGACGGCGCGCCCCACCTGGTGACGGAGTACGTGGACGGGCCGTGCCTGGAGACGCTGTCCAGCTTCGCGGCGTTGCGGCGGCGGCCCTTCTCGGAGGCGTTCGCCGCGTACGTGGGCGCGGAGGTGGCGGACGCGCTCCATCACGCCCATGCGCTGGAGGACTCGCGCGGCCTGCCCGTGGGCGTGGTCCACCGCGACATCAGCCCCCGCTCCCTGCGCGTGGACGTGCACGGGCGGGTGCGGCTGTCGGACTTCGCGCTCGCGTGGTCGCGGCTGCCCGGGCGCGTGGTGACGGAGCCAGGGCTGGTGCGCGGGGACGTGGCCTATGCCTCGCCAGAGGCGCTGGAGGGCCTGCCGCTGGATGGCCGCGCGGACCTGTTCTCCCTGGGGATGGTGCTGCTGGAGCTGCTCACCGGGCTGCACCTGCTGGACCTGGACGACGTGGAGCGCGCAGCGCAGCAGGCCCAGCCCGTGCCCGGAACGAGCGGGCTGTGCGCGGAGACACCCAGCTGGCTCCCCGCGCCGCTGATGGCCGCGCGCATGGCATGCCTGACGCCGGCCCACGTGGAGCAGGCCACGCGGGGGCTTTCGCCGGGAATGCGGGCCGTGCTCCAGAGGGTGCTCCACCGCGACCGCGACCTGCGCTTCCAGACGGGCGCGGAGCTGCGGGATGCGCTCCGGGGCCTGCTGAACGCGGAAGGGCGGCCCTATGGTCCCCCGGAAGCGCTGCGCGAGGTGTCGGAGGTGCGCACGGACGCGCTCGTGGGCCCGGCGGGGGCGGCGGAGGCGGGGCTTCCTCTGGAGGATGACCTCTGGGACGGCTGCGATGACGACGGCGCGGACTGGACGTGAGGTGTGACGGTGGGATGCCCCGGGGCGCTTGTCATCGCGGGAGGCCGTGGCGAAGACTGCTGGCATGGGTGACGTGAAGGAGCTGCATCGCCAGTGGTGCATCGCGGACGGACACGCGGATTCGCTGATGTGGAACCGCGACCTGTGCGAGCGGTCGACGGAGGGGCACGTGGACTTCCCCCGCCTGCGCGAGGCGGGGGTGAAGCTGCAGTGCTTCACGCTGGTGACCCGGGGCTTCCCGTTCATTGGCGGCTTCCCGCTGTTCGCCGCGTGGCGCAAGTGGCCCCGCGAGGCGCGCGGCGGCGAGTGGACTCGCGCGCTCTGGCAGATTGAAAAGCTGGACGCCTTCTGCGCCCGCTCCGGGGATACCGTGCGTGTCGCCACCACGGGGGCGGCGCTGGAGGACAACCTCGCGCACGGGCGGCTGTCGGCGGTGCTGGGCGTGGAGGGCGGCCACGCGATTGAAGGTCAGGTGGAGCGGATCGCGGAACTGCACCAACGCGGGGTGCGCTTCATGGGGCTCACGCACCTGTCCAACAACGACCTGGGCGGTTCGTCCTTTCCCATGATGGGCAACCGGGGGCTGACGCCGCTGGGGCACCAGGTGATGGAGGAGATGGCCCGCTTGGGAATGAGCGTGGACGTAGCGCACGCTTCCGAGCAGACGCTCACGGACCTCTTCGCTCACCCCACGGTGCGCTACTTCTGTTCGCACACGGGCGTGCGCGCGGCGGGCGGCGGCTGGCGCAACCTGTCCGACGCGGCACTGCGCACCATTGCCCAGCGCGGCGGTGTGGTGGGCATCATCCTGGCGCCGGTGTACCTGGGCGGCGACACATGGGACGACGTGGTCCGCCATGTGGAGCACGCCGTGGACGTGATGGGGGAGGAGGGCGTGGGCGTGGGCAGCGACTACGACGGCATGGTGGCGCTGCCCCGGGGCATGCGAGATGTGACGGATTTACCGCGACTCACGGAAGCCCTGCTCAAACGACACCCGGAGTCCTGGGTGGAACGTGTGATGGGTGGCAACTTCCGGCGTTACTTTCGCGAGACGCTCGGCGGCGGTTGACAGCGAAAAACCTGTCGAAAAGAGTCGCCGGCACTCATGAACCGTCTTCCCCTCGCGCTCTTGTCCCTCGTCGGTTTCTTCCTTCTTTCCGGTTGTGGCGGGCCGGGTTCGGGCGACTCGTGTGATGGCGGCGACTACGTGTGCCAGGACGACGCGCAGGCCCTGGAGTGTCGCAACGGCACCTGGCGCCCGCTCGCGTGCCGGGGGCCCCTGGGCTGCCGGGAGCAGGCGGACAGCGTGCGGTGCGACACGTCCCTCAACCAGGAGAACGACGGGTGCGCCACGAACGCGGAGGGCAAGGGCGTGTGCAGCCCCAACGGCGCCGCGATCCTCACGTGCCAGCAGGGCGTGCTGGTGAAGACGGAGGATTGCTCGTCGTGCGCCGTGCAGGACTCGCAGGTCGTCTGCCAGCCGTGAGCCTCAGCGCTCCGGTTCCCCTCCGGACCTGGGTGGGGAACCGGGAGGTTGCGCGGGCAGGTAGCCGCCCGCGGCCATTCGCTTTCCGGACCGTTCGTACATGGCCGGTGAGAGGCCTTGGACGCCGGTGCCGTCAATCCACCGGTTGTAGAAGTTGAAGAGGGCGCAGACGGAGACCGCGTCGTACACGGCCTCGTCCGACCAGCCGGCCGCCTTCAGGTGCTCCACGTCCTCGCGGCGCACGTCTCCGGGCGCGTCGTTGAGTTGGTCCACGAAGGCGAACAACGCCTTCTCTGCCTCCGGGATGGAGGCCGTCTTCACATCGTCCAGCACCGCCTGGACGTGCTGCGTGCTGCCCAGCAATTCCGCCGCGACCGCGGCGTGAGAGCCCGTTCAAAATACGCAGGCGTTGCGCCGCGACGTATACGCGGCGATGAGCTCCCGCAGCCCGGCCGACAGCGGGGACGGGCCGCGCATCACCTCGTGGGTGAAGGCGGACAGCGCGTCCGTCATGCGCGGCTTGAACGCGAACAGGTGCCAGATGCCCGGCGGCGTCATGCCCCCGGCCCGCGCCATGGCGATCAGCTTCCCGTAGTGCCCGTCGGACTCGTGCGACTCGACGTCGGGCAGGTACATGTTTTCCGGAGCGGGGGACTTCATCATCGCGCACTTCCCTGGCGAAAGGACGGGGATGCCGCCCATCAGGCCAGTGGCGCGAGGAAGCTGTCCAGCACCGAGTTGAAGGCCTCTGGCTGTTCCTGGTTCGGCAGGTGCGCCGCGCCGGGGATGACCTCCAGCCGCGCGCCCTGCACCAGGTCCGCCATCTGCTTCGCCTTCGCCAGCGGCGTCACGGTGTCGTGCTCGCCCACCACGACCAGCACGGGCCCCGCGTAGCGCGCGAGCAGATCCTTGCTGTCCAGCCGCAGCGCCATGCCCCGCTGCGCGGCGGCGATGGACTCCGGTGAAACGGACAGCCCCAGCTTCGTCACCTCGCGGCCCACCGGTGAGTCCGGCCCCGCGTGGACCAGCTTGGGCACCAGCCCCTGGACGACGGACGCCGTGCCTTCCTTCAGCGCCTGCTGCGCGGTGGCCTCGCGTTTGTCCTTCCCGGCGGCTTCGTCCGCGGTGCACTGCGTGTCCGAAAGCACCAGTCCGCGCACCCGGCCCGGGTCCTCGCGCAGGAGCGCCAGGGCCGCGTAGCCGCCCATCGACACGCCGCCCACCACCGCCGTGTCGATGTTCAACGCGTCCAGCAGCGCGAGCGCGTCCTGCGCCAGCTTGCGCATCTCCGTGGGGCCTTCACCCAGTTGGCTCTGCCCGAAGCCGCGCAGGTCCGGCACGAGGAAGCGGTAGCGTCCGGACAGCGCGGCCACCTGCCGGTCGAACGCGGAGCCATCCAACGGGAAGGCGTGCATGAGCAGCACCGGCAACCCCTGGCCCATGTCCCGGTAGTGCAGCGGAATCCCATCCACGGCGACCGTCAGCATGCGTGCCTCCTCGCGGCCCGTCGCAGGGGGCGGCGTCAGATCCACTTCTTGTACTTGAACCAACCCACGAGCCCCAGAGGGAAGCCCACCATGGTCACCCACATGGCGACGTACCAGCCCGTTCCCGTCAACTGTTCGAAGTTCTGCCCGAAGAACCCCACGATGAAGGATAGGGGCAGGAAGAGGGTGGCGAAGATGGTGAGCTGCTTGCTGATGTCATTGGTGCGTTGGGCCACCACGGACAGGTAGCCGTCCATCACGTTGCCCACCACGTCGCGGCTGGCGTCGATCTGCTCGTAGAGCCGCACCAGGTGGTCGTAGACGTCGCGGAAGTACAGCGTCGTCTTCTCTTGAATCTGCGGGATGCCTCGGCGCGACAGCATGCCCACCACGTCGCGCTGTGGAGACAGCACGCGGCGCAGCGTCACCAGCGCGCGCTTGAGCTGGAAGATGCGCTGCAGGTGCTCCGGATCCGGCTCGGCGAAGATGGCGTCCTCCAGGTCATCCAGCCGGTCGCCGAAGCCGTCCATGATGGGGAACTGCGCGTCCACGAGCGCGTCCGCGAGCATGTAGAGGATGACGTCCACGCCCCGGCCCAGCGTGCCCGCGGGGTCGTCCTTCACGCGCCGTAGGACGGCGTCATGGCTGGGCAGGCGCAGCTCGTGCACGCTGATGAGCCAGTCCTGCGCGAGGAAGAAGTGGTGCTCGTGCAGCGTGAGCTCCGTGACATCCGAACCGCAGCTGAAGCCCTGCATCACGATGAACTGGTGGTGTGGGTACTCCTCCAGCTTGGGCCGCTGGTCCAGGTGCAGGCAGTCCTCCACGGCCAGCCGGTGCAGTTGGAAGCGCTCGGCCAGTCGGCCCAGCACCTCCGCGTTCGGCTCCAGGACGTCGATCCACTTGGGCCCCGGCCGATCGAGCAGTTCCTCACCCCCCGAGACAGCCCTGCCGTCCTCCCACAGACAGACCTGGATCATTTCCGTGGACTCCCCGGCCCAGCCCTCGGGCCCGGGATGCTTGCTAGAACTCCCCGGACGCGATGTCGAGCGGTAGAGTGGGGGCAACGTGTCCGCTGCCGCCGAGAATCCACCGCCGGCCTCCCTGACCCCGAGGCTCGAACAAATCCTCCAGTCGCTGCCCGACCGCGCCTTTTCCGCGCGGCTGAGAGCGGTGTATCTCGCCGCGGCCCAGGCCATCTCCCGGCTGAGTGACCTGGACCTGGTGAAGTACGAGACGCCCGTCGTCGACGCCAGCCCCGACCTGTCGCTGTGGGAGGAGATGGCGCCCGTCATCCGCGACACGGTGATGGACGTCAACGCGCTGCTCAACGTCATCCGGGAGCAGTTCCCCGGTACGCCGCAGCCGGCCGCGCCCCGCAAGGGTCCCGCGGACGTGCCCGCCCTGCTCCAGGAGGGCATGGGCAAGCTGGCCCAGAGCATCACCCAGCTGGGCGAGGCCATGCGCAACCCGTCCGTGGTGAGCGACCGCTGGCAGCTGTTGGCGGAAATCCAACGGTTCCGGTCTGACTACCGCGAACAGATGAGCCAGCTCGTCTTCGAGTCCGCGAGCACCTTCGGCGAGGTATCCCGCGCCCAGGTGGTGCCCGGCTACGAGGCGGAGGTGAAGGCGGCCGTCACGGTGCGCGCCATCACGTCCGACCTGTCGCGCATCGTCACGGCGCGGCTCAACAAGGTGCGCGACGCGAAGCCGGAGGAGGTGCTGTGGAACGCGCAGCAGCTCCAGACGGAGCTGGACGCCTTCGGCCGCACCGCCGCGTACCGGAACCTGCGCGCACAGGACAAGCGCCACATCGTGGAGGCCCGCGCGGAGATTGGCGCGCTCGCGCTCGAGTCCGCCCCCGAGCAGGGACGGCTGCTGACGGTGACGGCAGGGCTGGAGGAGCTGGTGCGGAGCCTGTCCGCGGTGAACCAGCGCCAGCTGCTCATCCACCACGACCGTGAGGTGTGGGCCGCGTGCGGCGTGCGCCTGGAGCGCGCGCTGGCCCAGTCCACGAAGGATCCGGTCGCGTCCGCGAAGGCACTGGCGGAGGCCGCGGCCAGCGCGCAGTCGCTCTACGGCCGGGACCCCACCATGGACGCGTTCCTGCGCAAGGCGCGCAAGCTGAAGCTCGCCACGCTCACGGGCCCGGAGCTGCTCTCCACCATCGAGTCCTTCCAGTCCCAGCTCGCGCAACTGGACGTGATGTGAAGACAGTGAAAGTGAAGGCCGTGGAGCCGCGCCCCCTGCGGCAGGCGGACCTGTCCGGTGTGCAGGGTGTCTTCACCGACGTGGACGGCACGCTGACGACGGGTCACAAGCTGCGCAGCCAGACGGTGCGGTCCCTGGAGCAGCTGTCCGCGTCCGGCCTGCGCTTGGTGCTGGTGAGCGGCCGGCCGGCGGGGTGGGGCGAGGCGTGGGCCCGCCAGCTCCCCGTGGACGGCGTCGTCGTGGAGAACGGTGGGCTGTTCTTCCTCAAGGACGCCAAGGGGAAGCTGCGCAAGGTGTACCTGGAGCCGCCCTCCCAGCGCGTGGCGAACCGCCAGCGCCTGGAGAAGGAGGTCGAGCGCGTGCTCGCCCAGGTGCCCGGCGCGCGGCTGTCCGTGGACAGCCGCTACACGGAAGTGGACCTGGCGGTGGACTACAACGAGGAGGCCCGGCTGGGCGATGAAGGGGCCTCCCGCATCGAGTCGCTGCTGCGGGCCCGGGGCGTGACGGCGGTGCGCTCGTCGGTGCACGTCAACTGCTGGCTGGGCCGCTTCGACAAACTCTCCGCGTCGCGCCGCTTCGCCAAGGTAGCGTGGGGCGAGAAGCTGGACCCCGCGGACGGCCGGTATGTCTACGCGGGGGATTCTTTCAACGACGCTCCGATGTTCCAGGCGTTCAAGCTGGGCGTGGGCGTGGCCAACGTGCGCGCGGTGCTGGATCGCATCGACGCGCCGCCGGCCTTCATCACCCGGGCGCCCGAGGGGCGGGGCTTCGAGGAGCTGGCTCGCGCCCTCCTCGCCCGCCGCCGGACGGCCCGCAGTCGAGGAGTTTCAACGTGAATGTCGTGAAGCTGGAGCTGGCCCGAGGCCTGGGGCGTCACCTGCGTGCGGGGCACCCGTGGGTGTTCCGCAAGGCCCTGGAGCACATGCCGCGGATTCCGGCGGGCAGCGTGGTGGACCTGACGGAGAACGGGAAGTTCGTCGCGCGCGGGTACTATGATCCGCACTCGGCCATCGCGGTGCGCGTGCTCACGCGGGACGCGCGAGAGACGGTGGACTCGCGCTTCATCACCCAGCGCGTGCAGCGGGCCCTGTCCGCGCGCACGTCGCTCATCGACCTGAAGGACACGGACAGCTACCGCCTCATCCACGGCGAGGGCGACGGCCTGCCCGGCGTGGTGGTGGACCTGTACGCGGGCTGGGCGGTGATGAAGCTGTACTCCGCGGGCCTCACCCCGTACCGCCCCCTCATCGTGGAGGCGCTGAAGGCGGGCGTCCCGGGCCTGAAGGGCATCCTCGGCCGAGACGAGGTGGGGCGCGACGACGTGGAGGAGGACGACGGCCGCGGCAGCGGGAAGATGCTGTGGGGCGAGGAGGCCCCGGAGCTCATCCCCATCCGCGAGCGCGGCGCCATCTTCCTCGTGGACGCGTGGAAGGGGCAGAAGACGGGCTTCTTCCTGGATCAGCGTGAGAACCGCTACCTCATCCGCCGGCTGGGGCAGGGGAGGGACGTGCTCAACTGCTTCAGCTTCAGCGGCGGCTTCTCCGTGAACGCGGCGCTGGGCGGGGCCAACAGCGTCTTCTCCGTGGATCAGGACCCGGAGGCCATCGCCCTGGCGCGGGAGAACTTCACGCGAAACGGGCTGCCGGCGGCGAAGCATGACTTCCTGGCGGCGGACGCGTTCGACCTCATCCAGTCGTTCAAGGAGGAGGGCCGCACGTTCGACCTCATCATCCTGGACCCGCCCGCCTTCGCGAAGAGCCAGCGCGCGGTGGAGGCCGCCGTGGACGGCTACGCATCCCTCAACCGGCAGGCCCTGGCGCTCTTGCGTCCCGGCGGCCTGCTGGCCACGGCGTCGTGCTCCGCGCGCGTGACGGGGGACCTGTTCATGGGCGCCGTGCGCGAGGCGGGCTTCAAGGCCGGCGTGGACCTGGCGCTGGTGGAAGAGCGCTACCAGCCGCCGGACCACCCCGTGCGCCTGCAGTTCCCGGAAGGGAAGTACCTCAAGTTCTACGTGATGCAGTCGGTGTAGCGGCGGCGTCCGGCCCCGGGGCGCGCCTGACATGAGGCGCGCCTCCAGTGGTGCTCGGGAACGCTCAGGTGCCGAAGACCTTGTGGGCCACGCGGTCCAGCACGTCCTTGCCCCAGACGATGCTGGCCTTGCCCAGCCGGTCCAGGTCGCGGGTGAACTCGCGGCCGTCCGGCATGACTTCGTAGGTGCGGGTCAGGAACAGGTTGCCAGTGTCCGGCTCGAAGTCGACGTTGCCGCCGCCAGTGTCCGTGCCCTCTTCCTGCTGCTGCCGGAAGCCCTCGATGATGCCGGGCTTGGGCGCTTCACGGAACCGGTAGATGAGGGCGCTGCACTTGAGCGTGGGCGGGGACTCGACGTGTTCGAAGGCGTACTGGCCTTCGCCGCTCATCATGCCGCCCAGCCCCTGCTCGTTGAGGCCCTCGGTGACGCCAGCGCCCTGGGACTGGAGGTACCACTTCACCAGCTGCCGGGCTGCGTCGCGCGTCATCGGGCCCCCCGCGGGCGGCGCAGGACGCGCCAGGCCCATGGAGGACAGCAGCCACTGCACCTTGCTGGAGAAGGAGCTGATCACTTCGCGGGGATGACGCGATCCGCGACGCGGTTGAAGACTTCGTCGCCCCAAACGAGGCTGGCTTCCACGAGCCGGTCCACGTCTTCCTTGAACTGCTGCTCCGACGGCACCACGCCGTACGTGCGGCTCAGGAAGAGGGACTTGTTCTCGGTCTCGTAGTCCACCTTGCCGCCGCCGGCGTCCGTGCCCTTCTTCTCTTCGTCACGGAACCCGTCGATGACGCCCGGCCGGGGCGCGTCGCGGAAGCGGTAGATGAGGGCGCTGCACTTCAGCGCCCCCGAGTCCTTCACGTGTTCGAAGTAGACCTGCGCGTCGCCAAGCGCGGCGCCGCCAAATCCCTTCGCGTTCAGCCCGGAGGCCTGCGCATCGCCTCCGTGGCCCCGGATGAATGACTGCACCAGCCGCTGGGCTTCTTCGAGCGTCATACGTGCAGTCATATCACACGCCGTTCCCTACCTCAGAAATTGCCGGTGCGGGCCTGGTCGAACGGGACGCGCTGGTTGAGGTAGGTGTCGTTGATGTTGTGCGCGCCGGAGAAGATGCTCTTCTCGGAGAAGTAGTGGATCTTCGCGTCCTTGCCCGCGTGCTTGATCAGATCCAGGGGGCCCTTGCCGCTGGTGCCCAGACCGAAGAGGCCCGGCACGGGGTCCTTGTCGTTGACGTAGTGGACGTACTTGGGGCCGTCCGGGTAGGTCGCCGCCGCGGCGCCGAAGGTCTCCACGGAGACCTTGCCCAGCTTCTCCTGCACCTGGGCGGGGGACAGCCCGTCTTCGATGCGCAGCCGCTTGGCCACGTCGCTCAGCGCGCGGCTGGTGATGAGGCCACCCTGGCTGTGCGCCATCAGGTGCACGTCACGGCCGGCCTTCAGCTCCGTGTAGAGCGAGTCCGCCAGCGTATCCACGGCCGGGTTCTTGCCCTTGTCCATCTTGTCCGTGATGCACTGGCCCAGGTCCTTGAAGAAGCCCTCGGTGGAGTTGTGGATACCGATGGTCTTCTGGCCCGTCTTGTCCGCGATGGCCTGCATCGTGGTCTCCTGGCCAGCCTTGTCCGTCATCATCCCGTTCACGTAGATGATGGTGCCGGGCTGCTTCACGCCGCCCTTGGGCTCGTAGGCCGGGATCTGGCTCAGCGGGGTGCTGGCGTCGAAGGCCTGCCCGCCCTTGCCCATGATCTTGCCGTCGTAGGCCTTGTCCTTCGCGCCGGCCGGAGCCGTGAACACGCCCGTGGGGGCCGCGGTGCGCACCGCGCCGCTCGACGACTTGGTGTCGAAGCCGTCCTTCACGGTGTTGGCCGGCTTCGCCGTGACCGGGGTCGCCGTCTTGGCCGGGGCGGCCGCGCCGGTCCCCGTGGTCGTGGTGGTGCGCGCGATGGTGTTGTTGGAGGTGCGCCCGATGGTTCCCATGGCTTGAGGCTCCTGCGGTGTGCGGATTTTTGAAGGGGGAAGGGAAAGCTTGCTGCGTTGATCCATTCTCACCCGAAGCGCCGAAAAGTTGCGAGCAGGTCACGGAATGTGTGCAACGCGCTGCGGCGCGGGAAGTCCGGGAGGGGGCGGGGACAGGAATCCGGCCCGGGCGCGGCCGGGGTGACGGCTTAAGGTGGGGGCATGGTCCAGAAAGGTCAGTTCCTGGAGCGCTCCACGCTCATCCCCGTGGGTTCGGCCGGCGCGGTGATGGAGGGCACGGTGCACCGGGGCCAGAAGTCACCGCCGCTGCTCATCCTCCCGCCCCGGCCTGAGGAGGGAGGGGGGATGGATCACGTCCTGGCGGCGGAGCTGGCCTTCGCGGTGGCGAGGGCGGGCTTTCCCACCCTGCGCTTCAACCACCGGGGCGTGGGGGCCAGCCAGGGCGTCCGGGGCACCGGCGGGGCGCTGGTGGAGGACGCGGAGGCCGCGATGCGGGTGACGCTGGAGAACGCGGGGACGACGGCGCTCGCGGTGGCGTCGCTGTACGGGGGGGCCCGGGTGGCGTTGGCGCTCCAGGAGCGGCACCCGGCCGTGGGCGGACTGTGTCTGGTGTCGCCGGATGTGGACCCGCTGTCGCTCGTGCGACTGTCGTGTCCGCTGCTGGTGATTGTGGGGGCGGAGGACACCCGGGTGCCCCGGGCGGCGCTGGCCGCGGCTGTCGCGGAGGCCGGGGGTGATTTAGAGGTCATCGACGATGCCGGGGCGACCTTCCATCGCAACCTTCCCCAGGTGGGGCGGGCGGCGGCGGCCTGGCTCCAGCGCCTGTCGGGTGGGTAGGGCGTTGGCGTGCAAACCGCTGGACTTCTTCACCTTTCTTCATCCCCTGCGCCTTGCACGGCCGGCCGGGGGGCGGACAGACTGAAAGCGCAGACCCAATCGTCCCGCCGTGCGTTCGTAGTGGGTCTTCGAGGCGTCTTCGTTCAAGGAGTGTCCCGATGCGGATGAGGCGATGGAACGTGGTTCTCGCGGCGCTGGCCCTGTCGGCCTCGGCGTGCGCTTCCGCATCGCGGGAGCCGGAAGCCCCCGCCGGGCAGGACCTGGCGGCAGCGCAGGCGGAGGTGTCCCAGGCGGTGGTGGAGGGCTCGGACGACGTGGTGTCCGGCGCCATCGTGGTGGATTTCAAGGACGGCACCACCAAGGAGCAGTTCGACGCCTGGGAGCAGGAGTGGGGCGTGGACCTGGAGTTCAACTCCCTGGAGGGCCCTCGTACGGGTGTCACGCTGGCGGTGGGCGTGGACGGCGTGGAGGACGTGCTCCAGCGCATCCGCCAGAACCCGGCGGTGGAGTCCGCCGAGCCGCTCATGCAGGTGCGCACCAGCTACACGCCGAACGACCCCCAGTTCGAGTCCCAGTGGAACCTCCGGATGATCGACATGCCGAAGGCCTGGGACGGCAACCGGGGCAAGGGCGTGGTGGTGGCGGTCATCGACACGGGCATCGCCTACGAGGATCACGACGACTTCAAGCAGGTGCCGGACCTGAAGGGCGTGTCGTTCGTGAAGGGCTATGACTTCGTCAACGACGACGAGCACGCCAACGACGACCACGGCCACGGCACGCACGTGGCGGGCACCATCGCGCAGGCCACCAACAACGGCGAGGGCGTGGCGGGCGTGGCGTTCGACGCGACGCTGATGCCGATCAAGGTGCTGAACCACTTCGGCAGCGGCACCTCCGCGGACATCGCGGACGCCATCCGCTTCGCGGCGGACCACGACGCGAAGGTCATCAACATGTCGCTGGGCGGTGGCCTGTACTCGCAGGTCATGGCCAGCGCGGTGGACTACGCGCGCAAGAAGGGCGTCACCGTGGTGGCCGCGGCGGGCAACACCGGGCGCGGCAAGGTGGAGTTCCCCGCGGCGTACCCGGGCGCGGTGGCGGTGAGCGCGGTGGGCCCTTCCGGCACGCGCGCGCCGTACTCGTCCTATGGCAAGGAGCTGGACATCGCGGCGCCCGGTGGTGACAAGAGCCAGGGCGACACGGGCGGCATCCTGCAGAACACCATCGACCCGCGTGACCCGTCGCGCTCCATCTACGCCTGGTACCAGGGCACCAGCATGGCCGCGCCGCACGTGGCCGCCGTCGCCGCGATGCTCTACGGCGCGGGCGCCACCACGCCGGACGAGGTGGAGCAGGCGCTCTACGCTGGCGCCAAGGCGACGGAGAACCAGGCCTGGTCGGAGGAGTACGGCCACGGCGTCCTCAACGCGAATGCTTCGCTGAAGGCCTTCAACGGCGCTTCGCCCCGGTGGCCGTCGTTGGGATGGGCCGCGGCGCTGCTCGCGCTGGTGCTGCTCACGCTGCGCGGCCGCGAGCGCCCGGGCTACCTGAACGTGCTCTTCCGCCCGGCGTTCCTCGTGCCGTTGGTGCTCTCCACGGTGGGCTTCTTCTTCCTGCGCACCTGGTTCGCGGGCGCGGCGGGCTCGGCCCAGGACGTGGTGAGCGTGGCGTCGCTGCCCATCCCGGACTGGCAGCGCATCATCTTCGGCCGGGGCGCGGTGAACCCGCTGTTCTACAGCGCGCTCATTCCCCTGGTGCTGTCGCTGCCGGCCATCGCGTGGCGTGGCTTCCGGCCGGCGGTGGGCGGCCTGGCGTTGGGCTTCGCGGGCTTCCTGGCCTACGCGGCGTGGGTGGGCGCTCCGGCGCTGGCGTGGATGCCCTTCACCTTCCTGGCGAAGCCGTGGCTGGGCTTCAACACGGTGGTGTGCCTCGTCATCGCCCGCGCGATGCTCAAGCGGGAGGACGCATGAAGCTCTCCGGCACGGTGCAGTACCAGGACCTGGAGGGCGGCGTGTGGGTCCTGAAGGCCGACGACGGCCGGACGTACCAGCTCGCGGGCGGTGACCGGAAGATCAAGAAGGACGGTCAGCGCATCTCCGCCGAGGGCAGCATCCAGCGCGACGCCGTCACCGCCGCCATGGTGGGGCCGGTGTTCCACGTCAGCTCGTACAAGTCGGAGTGACGTCGTGCCCGGGGGGAGTCATCCCTCCGGGCCTCAGCGGCTGCGCTTGTCCTTGGCGGGGCCATAGGCCTCCGACTGGCGCAGCCGTTCTTCTTCGTAGGCCTCCATGGGCACCTCGCCCTTGCGTACGGCGTCGCGGAGCTGCCGCATGGCCTTGCGCTCGGCCTGAAGCGCGGGAGCCGCGTCCTTGGGCAGCGGATCCACCGGATGCTGGACGTCGTAGACGCTCAGCGACACGCCACGCCCATCCACGAGGCCCAGCCCCACCAGGGACAGCGTGGCCGCCATCACCCAGGGCAGCAGCTGGAGGGCGAAGAGGGGCACGGGCTTCGTGGCGCGCACCTCCTCATCGCTGGGGGGAGTGCCGCGTCCCCACACGGAGGGGAAGTGCCGGGACGCGGCGCGCAGGCCCAGCAGCGCCGTCCAGCCCACCAGCGCCAGACCCAGCACTGCGCGCCAGTCCGTCACGTCGTCCGTCGCTCCGTCCTTCGCGAGCCCCGAGTGCGTGGCGATGAGGAACAGCGCCGACGACACGATGTTGTTCGCCGCGTGCGCCGCGATGCCCGGCCACAGCGAGCCGGTGCGCCAGAAGAGCCAGCCGAACAGCAGTCCCAGCTCCGCGCGGGCGAGGAAGCCCACTGGATCCAGGTGGAACGCGCTGAACACCACGGACGAGATGATCAGCGCGCGCCAGGGGGACGCGGGAGCCGGCGGCGTCAGGGAGCGCTGGAAGAGGCCGCGGAAGAAGACCTCCTCGCACAGCGGAGCGGCCACGGACACGCCGCCCAGCAGCAGCGCCAGCTCAATCGGCGTCTGGCCTTCGAAGAGGCGCGAGGCGTCGAACATCTCCCGCAGCCATGCGGGAGCCACCTTCTGCGCGAGGAACTGAACGGGCACCACCACGCCGACGAAGTTGGCCACGCCCAGCAGGAAGCCGAACAGGGTGGGAGCGCCCAGGAACGGCGTGAGGCCCACGTACGCGGCGGGCCGGTACCCCGAGCGGCGCACCATGATCCACGCGAGGCCCAGGAAGAGGAACACCTCCGTGAACCACACGCCGAAGGCGGGGTTGAGCAACTGGGTGACGGCGCCCACCGTCACGAAGAGCCCGAAGGCCAGGGCCGCGGCGAGCACGGGGTGGGGCGGGGACAGCGGCGCGGGGGCCTCCGCCGGCCGCGGGTCGCTGGAAGGGGATGCTTCGTCCACCGTGTCGTCTCCTGCCCCCTCTCCGTCGGGCGGAGAGGGGTGGGGTGCCGCGTTCGCTTCGAGGAGGAAGTGCTTCGTCAGGCCCGGTGGAGGTAGCCGCGGATCTCCTCCGCGAGCGGGTTCTTCCGGGGAAGCTCCGCCGCCGCGGCCGGGTCACCCAGCCGCAGCTTCTTGTCCTCTTCCACGAGGATGCGCTGATCCAACAGGTACTCCACCGCGTTCTCCAGCGTCGTCTTCGCCAGGGACTCGGCGGCGGTGATGCGGCCGGCGTTGTACTCGCCGCGCCCCGTCTCCAGCGCCAGCTTGACGAACGTCTTGCGGTCGGTGGCCACGCCCGCGGCCACGTCCGGCAACGTCATGGCGGCCAGCAGGTAGGCCTCCAGGAAGTCGCGCAGCAGGTCCGCCAGGAACTCCAGGTCCGGCTGGGCGTGGGCCTCCGGCGCGCGCGTGAGCGTGTCGCCTTCGTGGATGACCAGACCCATGCGCACGAGCCGCTCCACGCACTCGGCGAAGATGGTGTCGAACGACGCCCCCACCCGGTAGATGAACTCCACCTTGAAGAGGCGCGACAGGAACAGCGCGCGCGCCTTCACGGTGTCGTACGGCGCGGGCGTTCCCGCGAGCAGCGCGTTGGCCACCAGGCTGCGCGCGGCCACCAGGTTCATCAGCGTGTTCTTGTAGAAGGACATCTCCGGGCGGCGCGAGTCCTCCACCTGGTAGCTGACCTCGCCGCGCGCCTCCTGCGTGCGCACCATCTCGTCGGAGATGAACTCGCGCATCGCGTCCTGGATGGGGCCCAGCGTCTCCGGGTTGCTCGGCGCGTTGGCCAGCTCCTTGGACAACCGCGCGCCGTCCTCGGAAGCGATGCGGCGCAGCAGGCTGATCCGGTCCGTGAGCTCGCGCTGGGTGAGGCCGCGCCGGCGGTGGGCCAGCAGCGACGCGCTCACCAGCGCATGCGGCGTGACGGTGGACACCTTGCTGATGCCGTACATCACGCGGTTGCCCAGCGCGCGCACCAGGCCCTTCTTCTGCTCGTCCGTCACCGGCTCCTGCGGCGACAGGCCACGCGCCTGCATGAACTCCACCAGCGACAGCGGCTCGTCGAAGGTGAGGTGGATGCGCCCGTAGCGCGCGGCCAGCACCTTGGGCGCGCTCAAGAGGGCCTTCAGGTCCTCCGGCTTCTTCTCCCCGCCGGCCAGCTCCTTCGAGTAGCTGTCGGACTCCACCACCTTCTCGTAGTCGATGGAGACGGGCACGAAGTAGAGGTCGTTGCGCGCGCCATCCAGCACCGCTTCGACCTGCCACGTGAGCATGCCCAGCTTGGGCGTGAGCAGCTTGCCCGTGCGCGAGCGGCCACCCTCCGGGAAGAACTCCTGGTGGATGCCGTCATGCACCAGCTTCTTGATGTACGCCTTGAAGGACGCGGCGTAGACCTTGTCGCCCTTGAACGATCGGCGCAGGAAGAACGCGCCGCAGCGGCGGAACAGCACGCCCAGGGGCCAGAAGGACAGGTTCGCGCCCGCGGCCACCAGCGGCGCGGTGTAGCCCCTGTTCCAGAGCACCCAGCTCATCACCAGGTAGTCCACGTGGCTCTTGTGGCTGGGGCAGAGCACCACCGGCGCCTTGCCCGCGGCCTTGAGCGCGCGGTGCAGCCCGGCCTCGTCCACGCCGATGCCGTCGTAGATGCGGTTGAACACCCACTCCAGCATCGGCGCGATGAGCGCCAGCACGGACGGGTTGGGCTTGGCCGCGATGGCCTCCAGGTTGCGCTGCGCCTCGCGGTACACGCTCGAGGGCTTGCGGCCCGCGGCGGCGGCGTGCTCGTCCAGCACCTTGCGCAGCTGGCGGTCGCGCAGCGTCTCCTCGATGAGCCGGTCCGTGGGCTTCTGCGGCGGGCCGAACACCGCGCGCGTCTCACGCGCGAGGAACACGTGCAGCGTGCTGCGCACCTTGCGCGCCAGCACCTCGTCGCTGACGCCCGGGTTCTCCTCGATGAAGCGGCGCAGGTCGATGGGCTCTCCCACGCGGAACTGCGCGCGCTTGTAGTTGCGGAAGAACGCCACCATGGAGTGCACGAAGCCCGGCGCCTCCGGGCTTCCGAACAGCGCGTCGCGCCAGCCCGGCTTGAGCTTCGCGGGGCGCTTCTCCCAGACGAACAGCTCCGGCACCAGGAACACCGGGCGCTCGGAGCCGCGCGCCAGCCGCACCAGTTCGGGGAAGGGGTCCTCGCGCGTCTCCTTGCCGGAGGCATGCAGGAGCGCCGTGCGGCGCAGGAACACCAGGCCGCTGCCGCCCTGCTCGCGGGCGTAGCGGAAGCGCTCCTCCACCGCGCCGCCCTGCGCCGTCTGGCGCCAGGGTTTGGTGAACCAGGGGCGCAGGTTCACCACCGCGCGGATGGGCGGCATGGCCCGGCGGACCATGGCCCACGCGATGTAGAGGAAGTTGATCCACGCCGTGGTGCGCATGACGTGCACCACGAAGCCCCGGGCGCTGAGCGCGCGCAGCTCGTTCTCGGCCTCCGGCGGGAAGTGCACCCCGTCGAAGTACCGAGCCCCGAGCACCCGGGACATGGGACCGAATTCCTCCTTCAAAGCCTCTCCTTGCGTCGCGGTCTGCGCCAGCGCGGTGTCCATCGCAGCCCCCCAGGCTACATGTTTTCCGGCGTCGGGATGCCCAGCAAGGTGAGCCCCGCCGCCAGCGTGATGCGCGTCGCGTCCGTGAGCGCCAGCCGGGCCGCGCGCACCGCGTCATTCCCCTCCACGAGGATGCGCTTGTCGCGGTCCTTGTTGCCGGCCGTGTAGTAGCGGCTGTACGCCGCCGCCACGTCCAGGAGCAGCCGCGCCACCAGGCTTGGCTCGTACTGCTCCGCCGCCGCCTTCACCGTGTCCGGCAGCCGCATCAGCTCACGCACCAGGGCCTGCTCTTCCGGGAGCGTGAGCAGGGACGGATCATACGCAGAGGGCACGCCGCCACCCTTGCGCAGCACGTTCGCGCTCCGGGCATGCGCGTACTGGAGATAGGGCCCCGTGTGCCCCTCCAGGCTCGTCACCTCGTCCCAGTCGAACGTGTAGTCGCTGGCGCGGTTGTGCTTGAGGTCGCCGAAGACGATGGCGCCCAGGCCGATCTGCTCCGCCAGCGCCTCCGCGTCGGTCGTCTCAAGGTTGCCCTGCGCGACGTTCTCCTTCACGCGCTGGAGCACGCGCTCCTTCGCCTCGTCCAGCACCTGATCCAGCTCCACCACCTGGCCCTTGCGCGTGCTCATGCCGTGGATGCGGCCGAACGGCACGTGCACGCATTTGTCCGCCCACGGCTGGCCCATCTCCGTCAGGGTGCGGAACACCTGCCGGAAGTGCAGCGCCTGGTCCTGCGCGACGACGTAGAGCGACTTGTCGAAGTTGAAGCGTGCGTGGCGGTCCTCGGCGGCGGCCAGGTCGCGCGTGGCGTAGAGCGTGCTGCCGTCGTTCTTCTTGAGGAGCACGGGCGGCTCGCCGTCCGCGTAGGGCATGTCCACGATGATGGCGCCCTGGGACTCCTTCACGCCGGGCTTCTTCGCGATCTGCTCGATGACCGCGTCCATCTTGCCCTGGTACCGGCTCTCGCCCTCGATGTGCTCGAAGTCGATGCCCATGCGCGCGTAGACGCGCTTGAAGCCCTTGAGGCTCGTCTCCCGGAACTGGTTCCAGAGCTTCATCGCCTCCGGATCGCCTGCCTCCATGCGGCGGAAGAACTCGCGGGCCTTCTCGTCGAAGGCCGGGTCTTCACCGGCGCGCTTGTTGGCCTGCACGTAGACCTGGACCAGATGCGCCATGTCCTCCCGGAGTTCCTCCTTGCCAAACTCCTGGAAGCCCACGGCGACGAGGCCGAACTGCTTGCCCCAGTCACCCAGGTAGTTGACGCCCTCCACGCGCCAGCCCAGCGCGCGGTACAGATTCGCGATGCAGTGGCCCAGGAACGTGGTGCGGATGTGGTGGAAGCCAATGGGCTTGGCGATGTTGGGCGACGAGTAGTCGATGACCACCGTCTTGCCCTTGCCGTCCTCCGCGTCGCTCCCGTAGGCGAGGCCCGCGAGGCGCACGCCGTCGATGACCTCCTGGGTGAAGGGGAGGGGCAGGAAGCGCGCGTTGACGTAGGGGCCCACGGCCTTGACCTCCAGGCCCGGGACCTGGAGCGCCTGCGCGAGCTGCGCGGCGATGGCGGGGGGCGCCTTCTTCTGCGCCTTGGCGAGAGGGAAGGTGGCGAAGCTCAGGTCGCCGTGCGCGGGATCCGCGGGCTTGACCTGGGGCTCGATGTCAGCGGCGGGGACACCCAGGGCCCCGGCGAGGGCCTGGGCGAACGCGGCGCGATAGCGGCTATAGACGGAAGTGCTCATGGACCGCGCGGATACTACCCAAGGCGGGGCGCCTTCCATCCACCTCTTCTGTGGGGAAGGCGTCAGAGCGTCATTCAGGTCACGGCGGGACCGCGGCTCTTGGGGCGCACCACCGAGGCCACGGTGTCCAGCAGCTTGGGCAGCTTCAGGGGCTTCTCGAAGTACCCGTCGATGCGGTCCGGCCCTTCACCCGAGGTGAGGGACGCGACGTCGCTCGCGCCGGAGATGATGTAGACGACCACGTCCGCCAGCGACTCCGTGGTGCGGATGTAGTGGAGCACGGAGCGTCCGTCCTCCCCGGACAGCCGCAGGTCCAGCAGCACCATGGCCGGACGGATGTGGGACAGGATGGAGCGCGCCTCGGCGGCGCCGGAGGTGGCCATCACCCGGTAGCCCTCCTGCTCCAGCACCTGTTCCAGAACCTCGCGGCAGTCCACGTCGTCCTCCACCAGGAGGATGCCGCCCGCCTTGGGCGCGGCCTGGTTCACGTCCGGGGCGCTCACGGCGCTCGCGAACAGGGGCAGGACCATCTGGAACGTGCTGCCCTCGCCCAGGATGCTGCTGGCGTCCACGCGGCCGCCGTGCAGCGCGACAATCTTGGCGACCAGCGGCAGGCCCAGGCCCGTGCCCGGGGGACGGGGCATGCCCGGCTGCGCGCGGTAGAACGAGTCGAACACGTGCTCCAGGGCTTCCGCCGTCATGCCCTGGCCGGAGTCCTTCACGGTGAGGACGCCCAGGCCCTCGCTGGACGACACGCTCACCTCGACGACGTCTTCCGTCTCGCTGTGATGGATGCCGTTCTCCACGAGGTTGTGGATGGCCTCGGAGATGCGTTCGCGGTCGCCCCGGACGAACACCTCCGGGCAGGGGGGAATCACCACGCGCACACGGCTGTGCTCCGCGACGGCGCCCAGCCCGCGCACCACCTCTTCCGCCACGGCCTTGAGGCCGAAGGGGCGCTGGTTGAGCTGCATCTTCCCCGACGACAGCCGGGACATCAGCACCAGGTCGTTCACCTGCTGGAGCAGCCGGTCCGCGTTGCGATCACAGATCTGCACCGCGCGGCGCTGCCCGTCCGTCAGCGTGCCCAGCTTCTCCCGGCCCAGCATGGCCAGGTAGGCCTTGATGGTGGTGAGCGGGTTCTTCAAGTCATGGGACACATTGCCGAGCAGCTCCTCGCGGTTCTGCTCCAGGCTCTTCAATCCCGCGATGGCCGTCTGCAGGTCCTTGTTGCGCCGGGCGCTGTCGTCGCGCAGCCGGGCCACTTCGTAGGCGGCGGTGAGCTGCGACGCCAGCGACTGCATCAGCACGTCGGACGCCTTCCGGCGCGCGCCCAGCACCACGAGCACGCCCGTCACCCCCTGCGGTCCCTCCAGGGGCACGGCGACGGTGTCGTCCTCACGCAACAGCACCTTGTCGGTGAAGCACCGGCCCACCACGCCCTCGCCCGGGACGGCGGCGGTGACGCGCTCGTCGTAGCGTCCGCGCACGTGCTCCACGTGCAGCTGGTTGCGCGACGGGAAGTGGCGCGCGACGTAGCAGACCTTCGGCTTGAGCAGCGTGTGGAGCGTCTGCAGCTGCGCGCGCAGGGCCTCGGTGGGGCCCGCGTTGTCGGTGAGCTGCCGGCCCATCTCCAGCAAGGCCTGGGCGGCGGTATCGGTGTCCACCGGAGGAGGCGGTTTCGCCGCCCGCTTCGGTGGAGCCTTCTTCGCGATGGTGGCGGGGCGCAGCGGGACGACCTCTGCGAGCTGCGGACCCTTCTTCTTCGATGGCACGCGTGAATCCTGCTTCATGTCTCGCGTGGGAGGGAACCGCACCGAAGCTCGGTGCCCTCCACCAACGCCAAGCGTGTCAGGTGCCCGACAGCCCCCCAGCCCCGCTGTCCGCTTCCCTGGCCGGGGTACTGGAATGACTCAGGGTCGGCGCTGGATGCGGCCGTCCTTGTCCAGGCTGTAGGGCTCCACGAGGGCGGCCTGCACCTTCTCCTGGTAGCCCTGCACGCCGAAGCCGCTCTCCGCCAGGGCCGACAGCGCCACGGTCTGCACGCGGCGCGCGGTGTCCTCGGAGGTGAGCAGCTTGAGCAGGGGCTCGCGCGCCGGCTCGTACTTCAGGGGTCCCAGGACGTTGATGGCGGCGATCTTCACGTCGTCGGACATGTCCTCCAGGAAGGGGAGGACGGCCGGGGCCACGCGCGGATCCTGCTTGCCCAGCACGTGGTGGAGCAGGACGACCTTCTTCTCCGGGTCGCGCGTGTAGCGGGAGGACAGGTGCTGGAGCGTGTCCGCGATGACGCCCATGAGCGCGTCCTCGGCGAGCAGCTCCTGGAGGATGCGCAGCGCCCAGGACGTGGCCTGATCACTCGACTTGAGGAAGGCGCTCACCGGCGCGACGGCGTCCTGGCCGAAGTGCTTGATCAGCTCGAAGGTGTGCTCCTTCTCGTCCGCGTCGGTGGTGAGCGGGTCCACGGTGATGGTGAACCGGCTGAGCAGCACCGTGACGGCCTCGGGGTACTTCATCTCCCCCAACTGCTGCAGGGCCTTCTGCCGCGTGGACGGCTCCCCGTACTTCTGGGTCACCTTGGACTTGAGCTTGAGGGCTTTGTCGGGGCCCGAGCCGCCCGTGAGGAAATCGAAGAGACCCATAAGTACGTACCCGCTCCGGAATCGGAAGAGTGGAGGCGCGATGTAGGACGGTGCGCCTTCCAGGACAAGTGGCAACGACAACTACAACGTCAGCTCCCGGCGCACGTCGCCCCGGTAGGCCCGCGCCAGCGTCTCCGCGGCGGCCCGGACCTCGTCCGTGGCCTCCTCGGGGACCTTCACCTGGAGCAGCAGGTACATGTCGCCCGGAGTACCGCCCCGGAGCGACGGCACGCCGCGCCCCTTGAGCCGCATCTTGCGGCCAGACTGTGAACCTGGAGGCACCTTCAGCGTCACCTCACCCTGGAACGTAGGCACGCGCACCTCACCGCCCAGCAGCGCCTCGGAGACCGTCACCGGCAGGTCCAGGTAGAGGTCGTCGCCCTCGCGGCGCACCAGCGGATGCTCGGCCACCTCCGTCTCGATGTAGAGGTCCCCCGGAGGGCCCCCCTGGATGCCCGCCGCGCCCTGGCCGGCCAGCCGCACCTTGGAGCCCGTGACGACGCCCGCCGGAATCTTCACCGTCAGCCGGGTCGTCTCCTCCTTGATGCCGCTGCCACCGCACTGCGAGCAGGGCTCCGGGGCCTTCCCGCTGCCGCGACAGGTGGGGCACACGCCGGATCCGCCGAACATGGCGCCGCCCCGTCGGGCCCGGCCCGTGCCGTTGCAGGTGGGGCACGTCACGAGCTTCCCGGTGTTGCCCTCGCCGTGGCACTTGGAGCAGCGCCCCGGCCGCTGGAGCGTCAACGCGCGCTCGGTGCCGGTGACGGCCTCCGCGAGCGAAACCTGTACGCGGGTCGTCAGGTCATCGCCGCGCTCGGCCGCGGTGGACCTGCTGCCGCCCCGGCCCCGGCCGAAGAGGTCGTTGATGTCG
>NZ_RAWP01000041.1:0-73919 GCF_003668935.1 Corallococcus sp. AB032C
CTCCCGTGGTCGTGGCTCCCCCACGTCCCTCCCTCCAGGCGTACCGGCTCCTGCCGGACGGGACGTCCTCCCCGTGGGGCCTGCTGCCGGCGGGTGATGCCGCCCCCCAGCCGCTTCCCGACGGAGACTGGTACGCGGAGCCTCTGGAGCCCGTGAGCACACCGGCCGAGGCCCAGGCGCTGGCCGCCGTGCTGCGCGAATACCGCGTCCCCGGTCTCTCCTTCGGGGAGCAAGGCCTCCCCGCCCCAGCCCTGCTCGCGCTCCTCGTCGAGGGCTCCTCGGTCGTATCGCTCCATCTCTCCGATACCGCGTTCGGCGACGAGCACCTGGCCGCCCTGAGGAACGCGGCACGGTTGAAGGCCCTGCACCTCGACGGCACACGGGTAACCGATGCGGGGCTCGCCTCTCTCCAGGGAATGCCACACCTGGCCATCCTGCGGCTGGATGCCACGGCGGTGTCCGACCGGGGGCTGGTTCTCCTCGCCTCGCTGACGACGCTGCGCCGGCTCTCGCTCAGCGGCACGTCGGTGAGCCCGCGGGGGCTCGGCCTGCTCGCGGCACAGACGGAGCTGGAGTGGCTGGATCTCTCGGACACCACGGTCGATGACACGGTCCTTGCGTCCCTGCCCGGGGACCGCTTGCGCACACTCGTCTTGAGCGGCACCCACGTCACGAATGCCGGCCTCGGAGCCCTGAGGAGAATGCCGGCCCTGGGCTGGCTGGGGCTGGCGCGGACGGCCGTCTCGGACCCAGGCCTGGCACACATTGAAGGGCTGCGCGTGCTGGACGCGCTCCACCTGGGAAGCACCGGGGTGACGGATGCGGGGCTCGTCCACCTGGCGCGGTTGCCGGTGCTCCGGGTGCTGGTGCTCAGCAAGACACGCATCCGCGGCCCAGGGGTTCGTCACCTTGCCGGGCTCACTCGGCTGGAGGTTCTCCATCTCGACGACACCCTGCTCGGGAACGCGGCGCTGCGCCACCTGCAAGGCCTCCACCACCTGCGCGACCTGGAGCTGTCGCGCACGGCCGTCACCGGGAGCGGCCTCCCAGCGCTGGCCGGCCACCAGGCGCTCGAGAGCCTCGGGCTCTCGGGTCTCGCGCTGGCGGACGCGTCGCTCGCGTCGCTGGAGCCCCTGGAGCGGCTCTCCCGGCTCGACCTCAGTGCCACGCGCATCGGCCCCGAGGCATTGAAGCAGCTCGGCTCGCGCATGGTCCTGCGGCACCTGGATCTGAGCCGGACCGACTTCAACGACGGGTGGGTGGCCACCCTTCGGACCTTTTCCCGGCTGCAGTCGCTCCGCGCCATCCGCACGCTCCTCACGGACCTGGGGCTTGGCCAGCTCTCCGAGTTGCGGGAGCTGGAGTCACTCCAGGTCTCGGGGAACCCCATCAGCGGCTCAGGGCTGGTACCGCTCCAGAAGCTCCCCCACCTCGTCAAGCTCGACCTGGGAGGCACCTGGCTGGACGACAACGGGGCGCGGATGCTCGCGGGCTTCGAGAAGCTCTCCTGGTTGAGCCTCGCCGGCACCCGCCTCGGGGACGAGGCGCTCGTTCACCTCCCGGGCTCCCTGCTCACGTTGTACCTGCTGCGCACGAAGGTCACGGACGCCGGCATGCCCGCGCTCCACCGGCTTCCCCTCCTTCGTGAGCTCGACCTGCGCGAGACGGCGGTCTCCGAGGCCGCGCGGGCCACGCTGGTGCGCGAGCATGGCGTCCGGCTGATGTCCTCCCCCTGAGATGAGTGCAGGCTGATCAACGCGCTTCAGCCCGCATCCACCCACGCCGCGTCACGGGCACGCTCCAGCACCACCCGGGCCATGACGGGAGAACCCCCAGGCCAAGAGTGGCCAAGGGGCTACCGTCCGCGCAGGGGCCAGGGCGTGCCGCTGGAGCAGCCCCTTGCAGCGCATCCCTGCTCGCCAGCCGGCACGGCTTCCTCCCCCCCAGGGAGCCGATGCCGAAGAGGGTTGGAGGGGTGCGTCCTAGAAGCTGGCGGTGGCGGTGATGCTGCCGCCGGCGGCCGGGGTGGTGACGGTGTTGTTGCCACCGCCCTGCCAGACGACGTTGCCGCTGCCGTCGCGCTTGAGGCACTTCCACTGCACGGTGGTGTTCGCGGGCAGCGCGTAGGTGCCGCGCCAGGTGGGGTACGCGGTGGGGCTGAGGATCTTGGTGGTGGTGGGGCTCCAGGTGTCGAGCTCCGCGACGCCGCCGGTGACGTAGACGTTCTGGCCCATCACGGTCGTGCCGTTGTTGCACACGAACTCCACGTTGGCGGTGGTGCCGGTGGGCGGCGGCGTGTTGGTGGTCCACACGGTGTAGTCCGTACCGGTGGCGGCCTGCGTCCAGCCGGTGCCCGGGGTCCAGGAGCCGGTGCCCAGCTTCACCGCCACCTTGCCGCCGATGATGGCCGCGTACAGGCCGCTCTCCGCGCGCTGGATGCTGACGGTGGACTCAGACGTGAGGCCCGCGTTCTTGCGGATGTCCATCAGCGTCTTGATGGAGCTGCCCAGGCCCCAGTTGAAGTAGTGCCCCCAGTAGACGGTGGGGATGCCCGGGTGGGTGAGCACGTAGGCGTAGCCCGTCATCACCTTGGTGCACGGCACCGGCCAGTGGTTCTGCCCGTTGCCGCACGTCTCGCTGGGGCCGGTGTCGTGGTTGTCCACGAAGGTGACGTGGCGGCTGGCCCACCAACCGATGCCGCCCGCGGGCTTGCCGTCGGACGCCTTCAAGCGCGTGTAGTTGTTGTTGGTGAGCGCGTCGTTGAGCAGGCCCTTGGTGGCGAAGTCGAACGCGGCGCAGGTGCCCGTCGTGGCATCCACCCAGTTGGTGATCTGCTGCTTCCAGTTGTTGGGGTTGTTCGCGTCGAAGTAGTTCGTGGGCCAGAACTCACCCACGCAGAACCACGGGTCGGTCGCGGTGACGTACTCCTTCACGTAGCTGCCCGCGAAGCCCTTCACGAAGTCGAACCGCCAGCCCGCGAAGCCCACGCCCTTCAGCCGGGTGCCCATCCACGTCTTCAGGTCCGCGCGCACGTTCGCCTGCGAGTGGTCCAGGTCGCGCGCCGCGGCGTAGCCCTCGCCGCTGTCCGCGTTGCCGCAGGCGCTGGGCCATTCGTCACCCGCGGCCACCGCGCTGCAGCCGCTCCAGGTGGGGTTGGTGAAGTCCGCCCAGTTGGCGGTGCCCACGCGGTGGTTCACCACGATGTCCGCGATGGGCTTCACGCCCTGCGCGTTGAGCGCGGCCAGCGCCTGGGTGAGCTCCGCCTCCGT
Organism: Corallococcus sp. AB032C; assembly: GCF_003668935.1. NCBI lineage: Bacteria > Pseudomonadati > Myxococcota > Myxococcia > Myxococcales > Myxococcaceae > Corallococcus > Corallococcus sp. AB032C. The sequence goes on from NZ_RAWP01000041.1 coordinate 3,270, forward strand.
GCCGTAGCTGGAGTTGAGCACGTTGAGCTGCCGGGGCAGGTAGCCCTCCGTGGACGCCGCGTCGGAGGGAGGCGGCAGCCAGATCATCGTGAAGCCCGCGGCCTTCACCGCGGCCGCGTTGTTCTTCACCGTGTTCCACCACCCGCCCGCGCTGGCGGAGTTCCAGTGGAAGCCCTGGAGCATCACGTCGGTGCTGGCGCCATCCAGCGGCTTGGCCACGGCGGGCGCGGCGGCGAACAGGCCAGCCGTGGAGACGACCAGCAGTCGGGTCTTCAACGTCATCGGGGGACCTCGGGGTTGTGGGGGGAAGCGCGGGCAAGCTAGTCCTGCCTTCCGGCACGGACCAGGACTCCCCGTTGAAGGGCACCCTCCCACCCCGTGCTTCCGAGGAGACGGCGCAGTGCGTTGGGCTGTGCAGGACGCAGGAGGTGTCTAGAATCCCACCCTCCCCTGTCCTCCCCTGTAGGTGTCGCCCTTGATTGAACAAGAGACTGCCCTTCCGGCCACCGCTTCCGCCGAGGAGCCGCGCTGGGCCTGGCCCCCGCTGTTCGGCCTCCTGGAGGTGCAGTTCGGCGCCGCGGTGGGCTACCTGCAGACGGCGGTGCCGTACTGGCTGGCGAAGGACGGGATGCCGCTGGCGGAGATTGGCGTGCTGTCCGGCACGGCCTTTTCGCCGCACGCGTGGAAGCTGTTGTGGGTGCCGCTCATCGACCTGGGGCCGTGGCGCCGCGTCTGGTACGGCGTGAGCACGATGCTCACCGCGCTGCTGCTCCTGGCGTGCGCGATGTTCCCGGAGCCCGCGCAGCACCTGGGCGTCTTCACCCTGCTCCTCACGGCGTTGCAGGCGGCGGCGACGACGGCGCACGCGGCGCTCAACGGGCTGATGGCCACGACGTCCAAGCCGTCCGACAAGGGGCGCACGGGCGGCTGGCAGATGGCGGGCAACGTGGGCTCCACCGCGATGATGGGCGCGCTGGCCATCTTCCTGGCGACCCAGTTCTCCCGGCAGGTGGCGGGCATCGTGCTGGCCACGCTGGTGCTGGCGAGCGGCGCGGGCATCTTCTTCATCACCGAGCGGCATGACCCCTCCACCGTGCCCACGGGGCCGTTGCTCAAGGCGGCGGTGGACCGGGTGAAGAGCATCGTGATGGACCTGGTGAAGACGGCCTTCAGCCGCGACGGGCTCATCATGCTGGTGCTCTGCCTGGCGCCGGTGAGCTGCGGCGCGCTCAGCAACCTCTTCAGCGCGATGGCGGGCGCGTACCAGGTGCCGGAGCACACGGTGGAGATGGTGAACGGGCCGGGCATGGCCGTCACCGGCGCGGTGGGTTCACTGATGGGCGGCTGGCTGTCGGACCGGATGAACCGCAAGCTCGCCTACGCGCTGATGGGCGGGGCCACCGCGATGTGCGCGTTCGCCATGGCGGCGGGGCCCATGACGACGGACACGTACATCTGGGGTTCGCTCGCGTACAGCTTCGCGAACGGCGCGGGCTTCGCGGCCTTCGCCGGCATGGTGCTGGAGATGGTGAACGACGGCGCGGCGGTGACGACGAAGTACTCGCTCTTCGTCGCGGCCTCCAACTTCGCCATCAGCTACACGACGGCGCTGGATGGGAACGCGTCGGAGTTCCGCGGCATCGGCACGCGCGCCACCATCGCGGCGGACGGGCTGATTACGCTGGTGGGCATCAGCATCGTGGCGCTCATCTTCGCGCTCTTCCTGCGCAAGAAGCCCGCCGCGGCGGCCGCCACCGCGTGAGCGCCATGGCCCCTGCTTCTGTCGAGGTCGTCCCCTACCGGCCGGAGCTGCGCGAGCACTTCGCGCGGCTCAACCGGCAATGGATTGAAAAGGACTTCCGCATCGAGGGCTCGGATGAGGCCTCGTTCGCGGACCCCCACGGGATGTTCGTGGCGCCGGGGGGCGAGGTGTTCTTCGCGCTCGTGGACGGCCAGGTGCTGGGCACGTGCGCGCTCAGGCGCGAGGACACGGACACGTTCGAGCTGTGCAAGATGGCGGTGGCCCCGGAGGCGCGGGGCCGCGACCTGGGCGACGCGCTGATGAGGGCCGCGCTGGCCACGGCCCGGCAGCGTGGCGCGAAGCGGATGGTGCTGGTGACGAACAGCGCGCTGGGGCCCGCGCTGGGCCTGTACCGCAAGCACGGCTTCGTCACCACGCGCGAGGGCCCGGAGATTGCCCGGGAGACGGGCTACTCGCGCGCGGACGTGGAGATGGCCGTCACGCTCTGACACGTCAGCCCCTGTGCCTGCCGCGTCAGGGTCGTGGGGAAGACCCACCGTTTCGCCGGGCCGCCCAAATGGTTCCAACCAGTTGGGATTCGAACATCCTTGGCATTCAGGATGCACTTGCAGGGCCGCAGCCCTGCGAGCCACGCCTCACGGGGAACGACACCCAAGCCAAGGTGGACACCCATGACCCAGTACAATGATTTGTTCTTCCGTGTGAGCACCAGTGACACCGGGGATCGTAACTTCGGGAACGAGTCGGCGGAAACCATTGCCTATCAATCGCCGGACATCATTCCCCAGGGCCTCAGCCCCACGCCCAATCCGGTGGAGTTCTTCACCGGGAACTACGGCTCGGATGTGGGGCAGAACCTGATCGAGAGCGGCGACAACTACATCTACCTGCGCGCCAAGAACCTGGCGGGTGAAAACCGGTCCGGGAGCGTGTCGCTGTATGCCGTGCCGTTTAGTCTGCTCTTGTACCCCTATTTGTGGGCGGGCAATGAGCTGCAGACCAGCGACAAGAACGTCGACAACGGAAACAAGAATGTCATCCAGGCCGACAGCGGCAAGATTGCCGTGACGGACAACCCGTTCGTCTGGAGAGCCCCCACCCCTGACCACTACTGCTTCATCTCCCGGGTCTCGAACGCGACGCACCCGAACCCTGTTCCCACCACGGCCGTGGGCAACATGGACCAGCTGACGGAGTTCATCCTGGACAACCCAGGGTTCGGATGGCGGAACGTCAGCATCGTTGATGCCAACAAGCCGGACTACACCACCAAGGGCGTCGACTACACGCAGGGCCACGCCGCGGCGATGGTGACCTTCGACATCAAGTGCGTGAACGTGCCCGCGGGGGCGAGCGTCGCCTTCTCGGCGGGGACTCCGGGGCCTTCGCCTCTCATCAGCCTGGGAGAGACGACGGTGCCCCAGACGCTTCCGGACCAGGATGGCAACCACAACTGGCACACGGGGATCGACTGCTTCGTGCCGGCCGATTACAAGACGACCATTGACTATTCGTATTGGTCCCATGGCCTTGCCCCGCTTCCGGGGATGTCCATCACGGTCCGGGTCCTCCCGTTCGTCTCCGATGACCACCGGCTCTACGGCCGGCTCTTCACGCCGGAGCAGCTGGGGATGTCTCCCGAGCGGAGCAAGGCGCTGGCGGGCAAGCGCGGCATCGTGCTCGGCTCCCACACCACCGTCTTCCGCTGAGCGGCGCGGCACGCCTTGAGAAATGAAAGCGGCCACCGGCTCTTGAGCCGGTGGCCGTTTTTCGTTGGAGCCGCGGTGCTTCAGCGCTTCGTCACGCGGGCTTCACCCAGGACCATGGACCAGTTGTTCATGACCTCCGTGGGCTGGGCGGCGCCATAGGTCTGGCTCTGCATGGACGTCTTCGTGTTGAGGTGGCTGCTCATGTAGATGAGCCGGCTCATGGCAGGCCCCGGCTGCTGGTTTCCCTGGAGCGCGTCCTTGAACCGCGCGCCGAGATAGCCCGGAGGAATGCTCTGGTAGTTCAGCCGGACCCGGATGGAGGCCCACGAAGGAATCTCCGCCAGGGGAACCTGGTACACCAGCGTGTCTTCGCCCTCGGCCTCCTGGGGATGGCTGTCGTTGGGGTAGTCCGGGTCGCTCTCAATAGCAGGCTGGGTTCCCTGGACCTCGCTCAGGGGCATGGTGATTTGAGCCAGTTGGTAGAGGTCCAGCCCCAGCTGAAGCTCGCCGGACTTGCGCAGGCTCGGCGGCTTCCAGCCCGCGGGGAGGATCCGGTTGTCCTTCAGGTCCTTGAACTGCTGGAGCTCCAGGCTGGTGACCTTCTTGACGTCGTCCATGACGCGGACCTCGTAGATTTGGACCTGGTCCTGCCGCTGGAGGGTCTGGAAGTGCGGCTGGAGCTGGCCGGGGTCTGACGAGAACTCGCTGGTGAGGATGTTGTCGCCACTGGCATTGCAGGGGCCATTGCAGATGGCGCCTTGCGCGTTGGGTTGTCCCGACGCCCAGAGCGCCTTGCCGGACGCGTCCAGGACCTCGAACTGGATGAACGCCCGGCGGAAGCCCGCGCCGCTGGGGAACTTGTGACCCGCGTTGTTGCTGAGGGTGACGGGGACGCTCAACATGCCGTTGTCCGTGGACATGTTCCCCAGGGAAACCTGCACGGCGGGGAGCCGCGGATTGTAGGAGCCCTGGGCCGTGCTGTACGCGAGGTCCAGGATGGACTGCTCGGCGTTGAGCAGGTTCTGCGCGACCACGTAGTTGCGTCTGGCATCCGTCAGCGGTGCGACGGTGCCATCCGGGAAGCGCAGGGCGAGGAAGAGGTCATCCAAGAGGAGCACTTCGCCACTCCGGCCGGTGAAGCCCAGCTCCAGCCGCCGGGTGTCCGCGCCCACGGCCAGGGTCGCCTGAAGCGCCTGCCACCTCGACTGTCCCGGCTTGACCGCGAGCGGAGGTGTCGTGGACGCCGCGACTCCTTGCGCGTTGAAGGTGCGCACGACGAGCTCACCGCAGGAGAGCTGGTCGCACCAGGCGGTGGCGCCCCAGAGGAGGGTCGTCTTGCTGCCTCCCTTCTGGAGGGCGTCCTGGTAGCGGCTGAGGTCGATGCTCAGCGTCGCGCTGCCCGGGTTGAGCTGGAAGAAGTAGCGGCCGTGGCTCGGGTGGATGGAGCGGCCCTGGTCCCCCGTGACCTTCTGGACGGCGGCGATGGCGCTGTGGTCGCTCCAGCCCTTCGTATTGCCATCCTCCGCGCCCGGGTTGGGGACGAGGTTGGGCGTGCGGTTCAGGATGTCTGGGGATTGGAGGAAGGGCGGGATGCGTGAGTCCTGCGACAGGTAGAAGTCCAGCCCGAGCACGTCCGGGAACTGCTGGAACATCTCGTGAACGAACAGGTTGATGCCCAGCAGCGTGTGCCGGTTGTATTCGCGCGCCACCGGGGGCGGACTGCCTTGGTAGAAGGGGTCCAGGTCGTCGTTGTACTGCGCCACGTACACTCGGTTGTCGTGGGGGGATGACGGCGAGGTGAGCGGCATGTGGCAGCCCTGGCACGTCGTCTTGGAGTCGGGGTAGCCACTGTTGAGCCACTCGAAGTAGGTGGTCTGCTCATAGGCGAGCGCGACGCAGGGGTCCTTCGTGAAGTTGCCGTTGGCGTCGAAGGTCGTCTTGCTGGCGTCGCAGCTCGCGGGGCGCTCGTAGCCTTCGCTCGCTTCGGAGATGCGCATGCCAGGCCTGTAGTTGGTGGGGACCTTGGGGAGGATGACGACGTGGCAGGCGCCGCAGACCATGGAGTCGCGCAGGTAGCTGTGTCCGTCCACGTGCGCCGCGGTCTCCAGGCTCACCCCCGCCGCGGCCATGGGCTTCGCGTTGAGGCCGAAGTCAGGCCCGAGGATGGCGCCGGGGTGCAGGTTCATGGACGAGGTGAAGGGGAAGGACGGCGGCGTTTGCGTCTTCTTCTCCTCCGCGCTGACCAGCCGGTCCGACACGGTTGCGCCGAAGAGGTCTCCGTCGGAGCCATAGAAGAAGCTGTAGTCGGCGCCATCCCAGGGCTGGCCCTCCTTCGGCGCCATGGAATGACAGACGGCGCAGGAGAGTCCGTCCCGGGCCAGCGCGCCGTAGGTCGCGTATTGCGAATCCGCCGAGGGGGCCGAGGGGAACGGGTTCTTGTAGGGCGCTCCCTCGGGCGTCGCGTAGAGGGTGAAGTGGTCGAACGGGGCGTTGTTGGCCAGGGCCTGGCGCTCCGCCAGGGGGGAATGGCATCGCAGACAGAGCTGGTCCACCTGATAGGGCTGGTGCGGAGACAGCGAACGGGTCGTCTCCACCTGCGCGAGGAAGACAGGGTCCCGGCCCGCCAGGGCCTTGATGGAGGCGCTCCAGTCTCCGAAGGGGGACCAGTTGGCGGACAGGTTCATGGGGCCCGCGCCACCGCTCGGCCAGAGGCTGTTGACCGTGGGCTGCTGCCAGAACGCCATCTCCGGCAGGTCGCTGTCCTGGGCCTTCCAATCCGAGTCATGGCAGGACTGGCACACCAGCGAGGAGTTGAAGTCCTGGCTGCCGAGGTTCAGTCCGTTGTGCGCGATGTCCAGGTTCCGGGGCGGCAGTTTGACGAGGTCAGCGCTCTGGATCCTGGGCAGCTGAACGCCCAGCTGCGTCGAGTAGAACTTCAGGAATGCCTGGGCCTCGTCGCTGGACTCGGCGAGGGGCGTGAGCAGGGCATTGCCTCGCGGGAACACGGGATAAGGAGGAGGAACGAGGCCATCCCCTCCGCTGCCGCTCGTGGCCAGGACCGCTGGCTTGGGCGCTCCGCTCCGCACGACCACCGCGGCCGCGATGGCGAGCCCTACGCCCGCCGCGACAATCACATGACGCGCATATCTCGTCTTCATGGGTTCACCTCGGTGGAATGGGAGCGGCGGAACTGCGCGGGGGACGCGGCGGGAGCGGGCAGCGCCTCCCACCGGTTCCTCCAGAAGGGGGCCTGGGGCCACCGCTGTTCCTGGCGGTAGTAGACGCCGCGTGTGCGTTGATGGTCCTGGAACCGCGCGTTCAGCGTGGACTCGTAGGCCTGGAGCGCGTCCGCGTCGCCGCTCAGGCAGCGCTCCAGCGCGTCGGCGGCCAGGAGCGCGGAGTCCAACGACTTGGTGATGCCCTGGGAGGACAGCGGATCATAGGTGCACGCCGCGTCGCCCACGGCGAGCCACTGTTCCCCCCGCGGCCGGACCAACTGTCCGACAAGCACGGGCACCGCGATGAGCGCCTCACCGGCGAAGTCACAGGCATCCAGCCGCGCCCAGGTCACCGGCGCCTGCTTCAGCAGATTCATCCAGGGCTCGGGCGTGGCCCAGCGCAGGCCGCGCAAGGAGTCGCCATCACCGACGAGCGCGACGACGACCCGCCCACTCGGTAGCAACGCCGAGTACCACCAGCCCTCCGGGCAGGACTCCACCAGCGCGTGGGTGGGGAAGGTCGCGCCGCCCTGAAGATGAAAGGCGCCATACACGGCGAAGCAGCGGTCGCTCACGAACCGCCGCGCGCCGCGTGCCGAGGCGAAGGAGGCCTTGCCTCCCGTGGCGTCCACGACGAAGCGTGCCCGCAGCGTGCTGGGGTCTGCTGCCCCATGGGACAGGCGGAGCCGATAGCCATTGCGCCCCAGGGATTCCGAATCCACCAGGGTCGTCGCCCGCAGCACCCGAGCGCCTTGCCGGGCGGCTTCGACGCTCAGCCGTTCGTCGAAGCGCGTCCGGTCCAGGTGCCAGGCGGAGCCCCAGGGGGACATCATCGTGTCATTGAAGCCCGGCTCCGCCCTGCCCCAGCATGACGCCGTGCCGCGGGAGGCAAGGTGTCCGTCGCGCAGGAAGCCTTCCCAGACGCCGAGCCGTGACAGCGGCAGGCGGACGTCCGGTGGCAGGGTCTCTCCCAGCCGGGGGGCGTCATAGGTGGTTCGCTCCACCAGGGTGACGGAGAGCGACGGCGCCTTCCGTCTCAAGGCCACGGCCACGGCCGCGCCCGCGGGGCCGCCGCCGATGACAGCCACGTCGCAGGAGTCCTCGCTCACGAGTTCGCCACCTTGGCGAGGACCGGTTCCTCCTGGCCCGTGGCGGGCGCGTACGTCCGCTCCACCTCGATGAACGTGGGCGCGGGCGGCAGTCCTGGCGCGGCCTCAGGGCCCTGCTGGGGGGCGGGGGCATCCGACCGCTTGAGGACGAAGCCCAATTCCTTCCAGTGGAAGACCATGTCCTCGTCCTTGTCGAAGTTGATGTCCGTCGGACGCGTCCAGTAGTCCTGGTGCCATTGCTGGTCGTCTCCCAGGTAGCTCACGAAGTAGGGCCGCTGAGCGGGCCACCACCAGAGCGACGTCCCCTGGACGGTCTGGTTGGAGCACTCGTTGAAGTCGGCCTGCCAGGGCAGCGCCATGTATTTGCTGGCATCCCCCGGCTCCAGGCCCAGCCCGTCGTGCGGATTGATGCTCCACTGGAGCGGCTGGCCGGTGGGCCTGTCGCGGTGCTTGAAGCGGAAGCCCGCGGCCGGGTCGTCCTGGAAGAAGTTCGCGTCCCGGGCAATCCACGTCATCTCGATGCCCGGGCAGAACGCGCCACCCACGCAGTTCTCCAGCACGGCGCGGTCCAACCGCGCTCCCTCCGACGCGGGGGACTTGGGGGGCGAGTGGTCGACCTTGCCCGCGCTGTACTGCTGGAGGAGGAAGTACTGGGTCCGCGTGAGGCTCAGGAACTTCCGGGGGATGATTTCGGAGATGGGGTTGTCGCCCGCCAACTTCGGCATGAGGTCCGGCGTCGGCGCGTTGACGTCCTCGGGGCTCCGGATCTTCTGAAGGAAACGGGGGCCCAGGTTGCCGCCCTGGAAGGAGTCGTGTCTGCCATTGCCCTGCGGGCCCACGTCAGCGACCCACTGATAGGCGGCGGGGCGGCTCAGGATGGGGAGGAGCTCCGCCTGGAAGTTGGGCGTGTAGCCCTGCTGGAACTGCCCACCCTGGTAGAGCCCGGGGACGAGTCCCCTCTGGGTGACGAAGGTGTCGAAGAGCGTGTCGTAGAGCGTGATGACGTTGAGGATTTGAGGAGCGTACCCGGGGGGCCCCACCACGACCCACGCGGGGAACTCCACCTCGTGCTCCGAGTCGTCATCCATGACCAGCGTCGCGGTGACGGGCCCGTCCGAGATGTCATCCCACCAGAAGGTGTTGTTGGCGTACGTGTCCAGCCGGGGCTGGGGGTAGGCGTTCATGTCGATGAACTTCATCGCCTGAGCCGGCTGGTCGGACGTGAGCCCCAGGCTGGGAGCCGTGAGGACGGAGTGGACGGCGGCATCGAACGCCTCCTGGGTGTCGTAGCCGATGTCCGCGATGCTCTTCAGCGCGAGGAGGATGTCCTGCGCCTTGTCGCTCAGGCCGCTCACCTGCTCCAGCGTGTGGTACCGCGCCCAGTTCTCCAGCAGTCCACTCGTGATGTCGTAGCGGACCGACACGCCGGACTTGCCGTAGCCGCCCACCGCGTGGAGATAGCCCCGGGCATCCGTGACGAGCTTTCCCAGGGTGGTGATGTCGCTGCCTTCGGGGAGGAGTCGCGATGGGCGGGCCGACGCCGGGAGCAGCTCACACTGCACAGTGGTGGGACCGCCCGCGCTGCCCAGACAGGTGACGGTGCGCGGCCCCGCGTCGAGGATGAACGCGTTGCGGTCATTCCCCACGGTGCGAGGATTTCGCAGCGGGTGGTCGACGGCGTAGGTGCCGTCCGCGCCCTGTTGCTGCCGGAACTCGTACCAGGCGGACTTCTTGTTGGCCAGGTGGACCGTCCAACGGATGTCTTTGATTCCGCCTTCCCCCGGCTGGACCCTGCGCCCGTTCGAGCCGGGCGAGTCGTAGGCGTGGATTTGAAAGCGCGCCGCCTGTCTGCGCACCGCCATGCTGGCATCGCGAAACCGGGTCACGCTGCCGCCCGCCACCTCCAGCGGCAGTCCTCCTGCCTCCTCGGGACCGAGGTAGTAGTCCTCGCTGTCTCCGACGCGGGCCACGCCAATGGCCGGGTGAATCTTGTAGGTCGTGCTCATGCCTTTGCTCCTCGCGGTGGGGAAGGAGCTGATGCAAAAGACACTCCCCTCAAGGGAAGCGCAGAAATTCCAGAAATACTGCACATTCTACAGACAGGGGCCATGTCCCGGCAGTGGCGGACGTGGCCGTTGACGCGTCAAGGATTGGCCATGACGTGTCAGCCCCAAAAAGAAGCGCCGCGACCCGTGGGGGGCGCGGCGCTGGGGTGTGGGGCTTCGGGCTGGGGACTACTTCGTGTGCACCGTCACGTCGGCGGAGAGGCCGGCGCGCAGGGCCAGGCCTTGCGGCGGGTGCACCCAGGAGATGCGCACGGGTACGCGCTGCACCACCTTGACGAAGTTGCCGGACGCGTTGTCGGGCGGCAGCAGGGAGAAGCGGGAGCCGGTGCCTCCAGAGAGGCTCTCCACCTTGCCCTCCAGCTTCTCACCGGAGAAGGCGTCCAGCTCCACCTCCACGAGCTGGCCGGGCTGCATGTGACCCACCTGCGTCTCCTTGAAGTTGGCCACCACGTAGGTCGTCGTGGGCACCAGCTCCGCCACGGCCTGGCCGGGGGTGAGCAGCTGGCCCGCGTGCACGGACAGCTTGGACACCTGGCCGTCCGCCGGGGCGACGACGCGCGTGTCCTCCAACTGGAGCTTCGCCTGGTCGAGCGCGGCCTCCGCGCCCTTCACCCGCGCGTGTGCCAGCGACGCGCTGGCCTGGGCGGCGGCGATCTTCTCGTCGATGGGGGCGCTCACGTCGAGCTGGCCCTTGGCCTCCGCCACCTTGCTCTCCGCGGTGCGCCGGCCCTCCTCCGCCAGGGCGAGCTGCGCGCGGGCGCCTTCGAGCGCGGCCTGCGCCGTCTCGTTGGACGTCTGCGCGTCATCCAGCGCGCTCTGCGCCACCACGTTCTGCTGACGCAGGCTCTGGGTCCGCTCCAGGTCCAGCGTGGCCTTGCGGGCCTGCGCCTCCGCGCGAGTCAGCGCCGCGCGGGCCGCCGCCACCTGCGCCTGGGCGCCGCTCACCGCGGACGTGCTCGTGGACACGAGCGCCTTCGCGCTGGAGAGGCCACCCTTCGCGCCGGCCTCCGCGACCGTGGCCTGCGCGTCCGCCGCGACGGCCTGGGCGCGCGCGGACTCCAGCTCGGCCTCCGCCTGCTTCACGCGCGCCTCATACGGACGCGGGTCGATTTGGAGGAGCACGTCGCCCTGGTGCACGGTGGCGTTGTCCAGCACGGCCACCTTCACCACGGGGCCGGACACGCGCGCGGCCAGGGGCACCACGTCCGCCTCCACCTGCGCGTCGTCGGTGGTCTCCTGCCCTGCCGTGACGATCTTGAAGCCGCCAATGGCCAGCACGATGGCCGCCACGACGCCACCGAGGATGAGGAAGCCCCGCTTGCCGCGCTTCGCCTGCGCCGCGGAGGCGGGCGCGGGCGCCGCTTCGGGGACGAGTTGGGGAGCAGTCGTTGTCGTTGCCATGTCTTAAATCTCCACGTCGATGTGCGGTTTCTCGTGGGAGCCCCCGACGCTCGGGGGGTCCTTGAGGAAATAGATGAGCGGCAGCACCACCACGAACATCAGCGCCGCCAAGACAAAGAGCTTGTCGAACGCGAGCACCATGGCCTGCCGTGACACGTTGCCCACCATCATCTGGAGGCTGGCCATGCTGGCGCTCGCGGCATCCAGGCCGTGCTGCATCAGCCCCTTCTGCGTGGCGGCCATGCGGCTGGCGACCTCCCACCGCTCCGGGTTGAGGTGCGCCGCGATGGAGGCCTTGGACAGAACGGTGTAGCGCGACAGGAGCGTGGTGAAGATGGCCAGGCCCACGGACCCGCCAATCTGGCGCAAGAGGGAGTTGAGGCCCGTCGCGTCCGCCATCCGCTCACGCGGGATGTTGCCGAGCGCCGTGGCGCTGAGCGGCACGAACATCAGGCTGAAGCCCACGCCCTGCAGCGCGATGGCCGCGATGATGTTGCTGGAGCCGGTGGCGAGCGAGAAGTGGCTCATCTCGAACGCGCCGAAGCCCGCGAACACGATGCCTATGCCCACCAACACCCGCGCCGGCACCTTGCCGTACAGCCGTCCGACGATGGGCATCATCACCATCATCACCAGCGTGCGAGGCATCAGCGAGAGGCCGGACTGCGTCGCGGTGAAACCCAGCAGCTCCTGCATGAACACCGGCAGCAGGAACATGCTGGCCATGAGCACCGCGAACACCAGCGCGCCCAGGAGCGTGCCGGACGCGAACACCGGGTCCTTGAACAGCCGCAGGTTCACCGCGGGCGCCTCCGCGGTCAGCTCGCGGATGACGAAGGCGATGAGGCACGTGGCGGAGAGCAGCGCGCAGATGACGATGATGGGGGACTCGAACCAGTCATCCGCCTGTCCCTCCTCCAGGAAGTACTGGAGCGAGGCCAGGCCCATGCAGAGCAGCGTGATGCCGGACCAGTCCATGTGCTTGCGCTGCTTCTCGGCTTCCTGGCGCGCGGTGGCTCGCAGCTGTTCGTCCTCCTGGACGAAGCGGGCCACCATGAAGAAGCCCAGGATGCCCACCGGCACGTTGATGAAGAAGATCCAGGACCAGTGCCAGTTGTCCACGATGTAGCCGCCCAGCGTGGGACCAATGGCGGGGCCCACCATCACGGCCATGCCGAAGATGGCCATCGCGGTGCCCTGCTCCTTCGGAGGGAACGTCTGCCGGAGGATGGCCTGCTCGGTGGGTTGGAGCGCGCCGGCTCCCAACCCTTGCAGGAAGCGGAAGAGCACCAGCGTGGGCAGGTTCCACGCGAAGCCGCACAGGAACGAGCCCGCGACGAAGAGCACCAGGCACGCCAGGTACACGCGCTTCTGGCCGAACATGCGGCCCAGGAAGCCCGTGAGCGGCATCACCATCACCGTGGCGATGACGAAGCCGGTGGTGGCCCAGGTGATCTCCTGCACCGTGGCGCCGACAGCGCCGCGGATTTGAGGCAGCGCCACGCTCACGATGGACGAGTCGATGGCGCCCATCAGCGTGCCGAACGTCACCGACAGCGTGACGAGCCACTTGTTGACGGGGGCCTTGGGCGTTGCTGGCGCCAGGACCTCCGGTGTTGCGACGGCTGTCGCCATGTCAGTCGACCTCAATGCCCTTCAAGAAGACGCGGAGGATCTCCTCCGCCCAGGCGGCTGCCGGAAGGTTCGCGGCGTCGTCCTCGCGCAGGCGGTCCAATGCGCCGCGCACCATTCCCATCAGGAGATTCGGGTAGAACGCGCGCCCCTCCGCGCGGACCTCCCCGGCCTGGATGCCCCGGTCGAGGATGACCGACACGCGCTTGCTGAGCTCCGCCAGGATGCGGCTCTTGCGCGCCGGGTCCTCCGGCAGCTGCACCAGCACCCGCACGAACGCGTCGCGCTCCGCCGCGTGAGCGAACAGCGCCGTCACGAAGGCGCGCAGCTGTTCGCGAGCAGGCCGCTCCGCCACGGGAGCCAGGGCCGCGTCCAGCCGGTCCAGCATCATCTGGCGGCGCTTCGCGCGCAGCGCGTCCAGCAGGGCCGCGCGGTCGGTGAAGTGGTTGTAGAGCGTCCCCACCGACACGCCTGCCTGCTCGGCGATGGACTCCATCTTCGCCGCGTGCAGGCCGTCGCGAGCGAACACCGCCGCGGCCGCCAACAGGATGGCGTCGGCGGTGGCCTCCTTCAGACGAGAGCGCAGCTTTTTGACGGGCGCTTCAGATTTTGAATCTCGATTCATTCTCTGAAGAGAGATTTAACCTTCTCCCTTCAGGAGTCAAATCGGCCTGGGGTCCCAGAGGGAGGAAGCAGGCGAACGCAAGAAGGGTCTGCGGAGTGCACTCCCGCCGGCCCTTCCTGGGTGCTTCTGGATTTCAGCGACGGTGGCTTAGGGCGTGAGCATGCCCAGCTTGGGGGCGGGCAGCTCCACGGACAGCTCCTGGGTGAGGCCCTCGGTGGCGTGGAAGCCCTTGCCGCTGACCTCGCCCGCGCGGAACAGGGCCCAGCTCTGGAGGCCGCGCTGGAACGAGCGCGTCATGTGCCACAGCTCCAGGCCGCTGTTGGCGACGAAGAGGTACATCGTCCGCTTCGGGTTCCAGGGGTTGGGCAGCGCCAGGGCGAGGCCGTCATCCGCGCGGCCGTACGTCTTTCCCTGCCAGCGGAAGAAGCGCCGGCCCAGTTCGACAGGCAGCTTCTTCTCCGCCGCCAGGCGCGCCATGAGCCCGTTGTCCTCCAGGCCGCCGAAGACGACCAGGTCGCGGTCCGCCAGCTCCGCGTCCGTCACCTCGGCGTCCGGCTTGAGCGGGGCCAGGCGCTCCGGAGACGCGTCCGCCAACTGCTCGCGGTAGTTCGTCGCCAGCGTGCGCATGGACTCCACCTGGCGCGCGGAGCCGTACACGAAGAGGAGCTTGTCCCAGTCATCCAGCGTGTTGGCCAGGGTCTGGTAGCGCTCGCGGGCCACGGGGATGTCGTTGCCCACGTTGAACACCACGCGCACCGGCCGGTCCGGGACCTTCACGGTGAAGGTGTCGCTTGAGCCCTTCACCTCCACGCGCTCCAGCACGGCGCCCTTCTCCGTCTGCACCTCCACCAGCGTGGCGAAGCGCCAGGGCGTACCGGACTGGTCCACCTTCAGCGTCACCTCGAAGCCCTCCTTCGCCTTCTGGGCGCGGGAGGTGAGGCGCGGCGCGGGCAGGCCCCCGCGCTCCACCCACTGCTTCACCCACGGCCCCACGTCCTGGCCCGCGGCCTCTGAAGCGGTGCGGATGAAGTCCTGGGTGGTGAGCTTCTTGTTCGCGAACTTCGTGTGCACCGCGTCCATCACCTTGGCGAACTTCGCGTTGCCCAGGGTCAGCCGCAGCTGGTGCAGCAGGTACGTGCCCTTGATGCGAGGCACCGCGTACTGGCCATAACGGCCGTAGTCCGTGCGAGCGGAGGTGGGCACCACGTCGCCCTCGCGGGCCGTGACGTAGAGGTAGCGGGCGTTGAGGTCCGCGAGCGCGTCGCGCTGGGCGTCGAAGGCCTTGGAGAGGTCATCCCCTTCCGGCAGGTCCCTGAGCAGCGTCCAGTACGCAGCGGACCCGCTGCCGAACCAGTTATCCGCGTCCGTGGCGGGGAACACCGTGTTGGCCCAGAGCTTCTTCTCATCGAAGCCGAGCGCGTCCTTCACGCGAGCGAAGTCGCGCTTGGGCTTGTCCGCCTTGGGCTCCGGCTTCTGCTTCGCCTTGGCGGCCTTGAGCTGATCCGCGACGTAGATGGGGCTGAAGGCGGTGTAGCCCAGGGACAGGTGCGGGGTGGCGCCGGGCAGGTCGGGAATCCAGCGGCTGCCCACCATCTTCTCGCGCAGCGTCGTCTTGCCGTAGTGGGCCAGGAACATCAGCTTCTCGGTCATCTCCGACGTGGTGACCTTGCCGTCACACGCGTGGGGCCGGTTGATGGGGCTGGACGCCATCATGCGAGTGGCGCTGTCCACGTCGAAGCCGCCCTTGCCGTACTTCGCGTAGGCCTCCTGGAAGGCGATGTCGCGGTTCCAGGTGTTGAAGGCCAGGTCCACCGGGGCGTTGCTCGCGTTGGGCACGGACTCCTTGCGGACCTCCGGGTCGCGGTTGTTGTTGTTGGCCCAGATGAAGTCCCTGAGGTTTCCGGGCGTGTCCGAAGCCTTGCCCTTGCTGCCGGTGCGCCACAGCCGAGTCTTCGCGGTGCCCAGCAGGAGGCACGCGCCTTCATCCGTCTTGGTGTCCGCGAGCGTCCAGTCGTTGGTGTAGAGGCCGTTGTTGCGGTCCTTGAGGATGCGCTCCACGTCGTCGATGGAGTTCGCGTACTGCACGGCCTTGCGGATGCGGTTGCTCTGCGGGGTGCCGTCGATGTTGAAGGGCGTCTGGCCGACGGTCGTCTCGCCGATGACGATGCCCGCGTCGTTGAGCATCCAATCAGAGCCGCTGTGGATGCCGCCCGGGAAGGTCTGCATCACGAAGCGGTGGCCCTTGGTGGGCTGCACGTCCAGCACCACGTCCCAGTGGACGCCGGTGTAGCCGTTCCACATGAAGATCTGGCCCATGACGACGCGGCCGTCCTTGGTCGCGGACTTGGTGGCCACGAAGGACGAGCAGTGGTCGCCCTCCCCTGCCCGGCCGTTCTCATCCTCGCCCTTGAGGAAGGTGCGGCCGGAGAGCGGCGACGCGGTGACGCGGTTGGCGTCGTCCAGCTGGCCCAGGTCCACGGCGGAGTTGATGGCGACGACGTCCAGCACGTCCAGGTCGCGCTCCTTGCCATCCGGGCTCTTGAACTTCGCGCCGCCCACGTTGGCGCCGTCAGCAATGCCCTTCATCTCCTCCAGGTACTCGGGGTCGAAGCGGCGCAGGAACAGCGAGTCCGCGAGCAGGCGCACCTGCGCCCAACCCTTCGCGGCATCCGCCTTGTCCTTCTGGATGCCCAGCTTCTCGATGTAGCGGACGATCTCCTGCGACACGAGCTCGCCGTACTGCCGGCCGCGCTCGTAGGGCTCGCCCTCGATGTGCACGTACACCCAGCCGCCGTCGTCGTAGCGGAAGCCCTTGCCGGCCCACCGCACGCTCTCCATGGGGATGTACGAGGTGATGTCGTCCACCTCTTCCACCTTCACGTCGTCGAACCACGCGGTGCCGGTGGCCTTGCCGTTGTGGCCCAGGTGCGCGCGCACGCGGTCATTGGACTGGGTCGCGAAGAACAGCACCTGCACCCGGCCGCTGGAGTCCGCGCCCTGCGGAGGAGAGCAGTTGGTGAAGGGGAAGCTCTGCATGGACAGACACGCGCCCAAAGCCGTGGGGTAGCGGGCCTGCGCATCCGCCTGCACGCCCTTGGTGCGCACCCAGGCGGAGAGCCGGTAGAGGCGGCCCACCTGGAGCTTCACCGGTTCGGACTCGACGGAGGTCTCCGCGCCGCCCTGGGGGCTTTCGATGACGAGGCTGCGGCTGCCCTCCGACTTCGCGTCGGTGCGGGCGGACACCTTGCCCTGACCCGAGGCCGTCCAGCCCTGGGGAAGGCCGGTGGCGGCGGCGGTTTCAAAGCCGGCGTTGGGGACGGCGATGGATGCGGGGGCTGCCCAGGCGGAGGCCGAGGCGCAGGCGGCCAGCGTGGGCCAGAGCAGACGGGAGCGTTTCCACATCAGACGCAGGTGGGACATGGCTTGCTCATGGGAAGGAGGAAAGGGTGCGGCATCCTGTCACGTCGTACGCAGGCGTGCTGGCACGCATTGCGTGAGCATGGCGGGAGGTTCACTCCTGGCGCGATTGGACAGCTTCACGACATGACGCCCTGTTCCATGCCGGTCCGAATTCGACCGCAAGGCGCGGAGTGCTGGCCTGGGGACCGGGGGTTAGGTTTCGCCTCGTGGTCATCGAAAGGAGGCGGAGCATGGCGACGAAGACGGAGGCCCTCGCGGCGGCGACGGTGGGCGACCCGCGCTGGGCGGCGGTCGTCGCTCGGGACGCGGCGGAGGATGGGCGCTTCTTCTATTCCGTGAGGACGACGGGGGTGTACTGCCGTCCGTCCTGTGGCGCGAGGACGCCGCGGCCGGAGAACGTGGGGTTCCACGCGACGGAGGCGGCGGCGGAGCAGGCGGGGTTCCGGGCGTGCAAGCGGTGCAAGCCGGGGGAGCCCTCGCTCGCCGTGAAGCACGCGGACCGGGTGGCCGAGCTGTGCCGCTTCATCCAGGCCGCTGAAGAGATGCCGAGCCTGGAGGATCTGGCGGAACGCGCGGGGCTGTCGCCGTATCACCTGCACCGGGTGTTCAAGGCGGTCACGGGGCTGACGCCGAAGGGCTACGCGGCGGCGCAGCGGGCGGAGCGGATCCGCACGGGGCTGACGAAGCGCGGCTCCGTCACCGAGGCCATCTACGACGCCGGCTTCAATTCGAGCGGTCGCTTCTACGAAACCTCCAGCCAGGTCCTGGGCATGACACCGACGAACTTCCGCGCCGGGGGCGCGAACACGGAGATCCACTTCGCCATCGCGGAGTGCTCGCTGGGCCCCATCCTGGTGGCCACGAGCGACCGGGGCGTGTGCGCCATCTTGATGGGGGATGATCCGGACGCGCTGGCGAAGGACCTCCAGGACCGCTTCCCGCAGGCGACACTGGTGGGCGGGGACGCGAAGTTCGAGCAACTGGTGGCGAAGGTCGTGGGCTTCGTGGAGGCGCCGCGCGTGGGGCTGGATTTGCCACTGGACGTGAGGGGCACGGCGTTCCAGCAGCGCGTGTGGCAGGCGCTGCGGGAGATTCCAGCGGGGAAGACGGCGAGCTACATGGACATCGCTGAGCGGATTGGTTCGCCGAAGTCGGTGCGGGCCGTGGCTCAGGCGTGTGGCGCGAACGCGCTGGCGGTGGCGATTCCGTGTCACCGGGTGGTGCGGAATGACGGGGCGCTGTCTGGGTATCGGTGGGGCGTGGAGCGAAAGCGTGCGCTGCTGGAGCGAGAGGCGCAGCGATGAGGGCGCGAGCACTCGCGGTTCGCTCGGTGGCTGGAATCGCCGAGCGGGTGCGTGCGGTGGATTGGGCGGCGACGGGCGGGGAACTGGATGCCCGTGGGTGCGCGGTGTTGGAGCACCTGCTCACGCCGGACGAGTGCGAAGTATTGGCGCTGCTCTACGACGTGGAGGATGCCTTCCGCAGCCGCGTGGTGATGGCGCGGCACGGGTTCGGCCGGGGCGAATACAAATACTTCGACCATCCGCTGCCGGAGGCCGTGACGGAACTGCGTACGGCGCTGTACCCGTACCTGACGCCCATCGCGAACCGCTGGAACACCGCCATGGGCATCGACGTGCGGTATCCGGACGCGCACGCGGACTTCCTCGCGCGCTGCCATGAGGCTGGACAGACGCGGCCCACGCCCCTGCTCCTGCGCTACGGCGTGGACGACTACAACTGCTTGCACCAGGACCTGTACGGCGAGCACGTCTTCCCGCTCCAGGTGGCAGTCCTCCTCTCCGAACCGGGACGGGACTTCACGGGCGGCGAGTTCGTGCTGACGGAGCAGCGTCCCCGCATGCAGTCAAGGGCAGAGGTTGTCCCGTTGCGTCAGGGAGACGCGGTCGTCTTCGCGGTGCATCACCGCCCGGTCCAGGGCACGCGGGGTACGTACCGCGTCAATCTGAGGCACGGCGTCAGCCGTGTGCGCTCCGGCACGAGGCATACGGTGGGCATCATTTTCCACGATGCGGCATAGGCCGCGCAGTCAAACCAAGACTGACTTCATCCGAACTGCGTTTCAGAATCGGCATGAACCCGCCTCGTGAAGATTGAAGAAATAGCCCTCAGAGCCTGTTGAATTGGGCCGCTACGCAAGGCGGCGCAGCATGAGGCCGGTCATCGCGATGTGGATGAAGGTTTCGGACAAGAGCTCGTGAAAAAGGCGGCGCCGGACAACGGCCAACCGTCTCCTGTTAAGGACACGTAGGCCGAGCACACCGCCCCGGGCTTGGGGCCCGGGGCGGCTCCCCTTCAAAGTGAGCCGTCCCGATGTCGAGCAGGGCGCGCGAAGAGGCAGCGCGCCGCCCTCCAGCAGTGGGTGGGGTGCCGCTGCGTGCATGACGGCCCGAGCAGCGGCACCTGGTGGCGCACGGCCTCATGGGACTCGGCCGCGCGCGTCTCCAGTGATTCCCACGAGGCAAACCCTGGCGTTGCCTCGTGGCCCGAGGCAGTCATCCAACTACTTCAAGCAGTTGAAATGGGCATAAGAGGTATCATACTCAAAAATGCCAGTAGTGGCCGCATAGCCGCTTGCAACGCAGAAGCGATGAGCTGCTGTGGTGCATAGGAGAGTTAGCTTGTTGGCGTACGTGCAGTCTGGTTTGTAGGATGTGAGAGTAGTCCAAAGTGCAATGTACTTAACTGCACCTGGCCCCTGTGGCCCAACAGGTCCGATGGCGCCCGTTGCGCCCGTCGCGCCGGTGTCGCCCTTGAGGCCCGTCGCGCCGGTGTCGCCCTTGGGGCCCGTCGCGCCAGTGTCGCCCTTGAGGCCCGTCGCGCCGGTGTCGCCCTTGGGGCCCGTCGCGCCAGTGTCGCCCTTGAGGCCCGTCGCGCCGGTGTCGCCCTTGGGGCCCGTCGCGCCGGTGTCGCCCTTGGGGCCTTGCGGGCCCACCGTGATGCCGAGGGCAGAGTTCTGTTCCGGAGCTGGCCCCGTTGAGACACTGAGCAAGTACGTCCCGGGCGTATCCAGGAGGTTATAGGGGACGGTGATGACGATCGCCGTATCCCCATAGACCTGGATTTTGTTGGGTTGGACGACGATGCCTGCGAACCTCACTGACGACTTCACGGTGCCGAAGTTCTCGCCGTAGATGTAAAGCGTGTCGTTCGGCGTGTCAGCTTCCGTCGACGTTATGAGCAATGCGCCAGCCGCATGGGCCGAAGTCGCCGAGCCCATGAGGGCAAGCACACCCACCAAATACGTCCAGCCACGAATCCGTTCCGCTACGGCCATTTCGGCTCCTTTGAGAGTAGGAAGAGCCGAAGTTGAACCCTGGACTTCATTCGAAGTCCACGATTTGACTGTAAATCCAGCGTGTCAGTAATTATCCGAACGCGCCCCCGCAGGATTGGCGGCTCGCGCTAAGCCAGCCCAACCAATTCCGTTCAGGGGGTGGCGGCTCGGGTAGGCAGTCTGCCGCGGGGACCGGGCTCATCCGGCCCGGGTCCCTGCCACTCAGCAGACGCTTCTTCGTAATCCTGCTTTTTCTTGCATATCCATGAACGCAGGCTGTGATGAATAATGGCCGGGACCGCGTTGCCTTGCATCCGCGGCGGCTGGCCCAGCACCCTCGCTCACCGGAGAATCCAATGAAGCGGATAGGGATGGTCATCGCGCTGTTCGTCTGCGTGAACGCAGCCCCCCAGGCTCGAGCCGCCGCCATGAAGCCAGCGGCGCTGCGCGAGCGCATCAGCGTGTCGCTGGCCGCCGACAAGCGCGAGGTGGCGCTGACCCTGGCGAAGCAGGACCCGGTGCTGCGAAAGGCTCTCGCCTCCCGCTTGAGCGGCGAGCACCTCGCTGTGGATCTGAAGCAGTGGCTGGGCGCCGTGTCGGCCCCGCCCTCCGTCACGGGCGTGGCGGAGCGAGCGGACCTGAACGTCCGTCGGCTCAAGGGCCTCGAACGGGAGCTCGACAGCCTGCTGCAGCTTCGTCTGGCCAGCGCGTCCATGCTGCCGGCATTGCAGCAAGGCGTTGAGCCTCTCTACGCGTACGAACCGGATGGCGATGACTCCCAGTGGCGCTTCATCGAGGCCTTCGATGGCCTTGGCCGCGTGCACCGCCTCGACGTGCACCGCCTGCCCGAACAGCCGGTGCTGGTGGTGGACATCGACGCGCGCAGGGACCTGGCCGCCGGCATCAAGCTGATGCGCGAGCACCTCGTGGCCCTCGGGCAACGTCCCCTGCCCGTCCTGGAAACGGCCGCCGCAGCGACCAGCACGCCGGTGACGATCCTCGATCGCATCTACCTGAACGACGACGAGGAGCCCTGGATCTCCGGCAACGCGGAGGTCTATGCCATCGTCAATGGTGTCGACCCCAGCCGTGACGCGCCTCAGTTGGACATCGTCGACATGCCCTATCTGGACACGGACGGGAGGACCTACTCCCCGAACCAGGTCCTGATCTTCTGGGAGCGCTACCGCTGGGCGGCGGCGAACGTCATCCTCATGGAGCACGACGACAACACCAGCTACCAGGAGCTGGTGAGCTACCTGTTCAATGTCGCGAGCCAGATCCTGACCGCAGTGGGCCAGCCGGAGATCGGCGCCCTGGTGGCCCTGGGCAGCGGGCTGGTGGATCGCATGCCGGGCGAATGGTTCACCAACGACGACGACTATGTCGATTCGTTCTACACCCTGGAGAAGAACCACGCCTACACCAACCACAGCGGGGCACGCGGCAACGCGGTGGTGTCTCTCAGGCCGTACGAGCTCGCGAGCCAGTAGCAGCGGCCGGTAGGGGTCGAGGCGGCGCTGCTCGACCCCTCCGGTCAGCGTCCGGCCTGGGCCAGGAAGTCGGCGGTCGGCAGGACCCTGGCGTAGCCCATCCCCAACGCCGCCAGGAACGCGGCATGGACCTGGGGCGCGGGCACGCTCTGGCCCTGGAACTCCAGGCTCCGGGCCGCGCACGCATCCCCCAGCACGGTGACCGTGTAGCCCAGGTCCGCTGCCGCCCGCACCGTGGCATCCACGCACATGAGGGTCATCATTCCCACGACCACCAGGTGCTTCACCTCCAGGGTCCGCAGGCGATCCTGGAGGTCCGTCTCGCGGAAGCTATTGGGGAAGTGCTTGAGCACCACCGCTTCACCCGGTCGAGGCGCGACTCGGGGATGAATCTCCGCGCCCGGAGTCCCCGGCAGGAAGAAGGTGGCGCCTGGCTGCGGTGATTCGTGGCGCACGTGGATGACCGGAACGCCGCGCTCCCGGAAGAAGTCCAGGGCCGCCCGGGCCTGGGTGGCCGCGGCATCGGAGCGCTCCAGCTCGAACCGCCCCCCGGGGAAATAGTCATTCTGGATGTCGATGAGCAGCAGTGCGGTGTTCTCCACGGACGTCCTCCTTCATTCGGGTCATGATGCGTCGCCACGTCGAATACGCGGGCCCGCGCCCCGGCGGGAGTGTTCGGATCGACAAATCCGGGGCGGAAACCGACAAACGCGCATGCCTGCCGAGTCCTCGTCGATTCGTGTCGCGGTGCTGGCCCTGGAGGGCTGCGTGGCCTCCAGCGTCGCGGGCCCGCTGGACGTGTTCGCCATGGCCAACCGCCTGAGCCGGGACCAGGGCGGTGGAGAACCCTTCACGACGGAACTGGTGGCGCCCCTCGCCGGCCCCGTGCGCAGCTTCCATGGCCTGATGCTGGGCGCCGCGCGAGTGCCGACCCCGACGGAACGCTTCGACGTCGTCATCATCCCCGCGCTCGTGGGCGACCTGGAGCAACGCGTGGCGAAGCGCTCCACCACGGACTGGCTGGCGGGACAGCACACGCGAGGCGCGAAGCTCGCGGCGGTGTGCGCGGGCGCCTTCCTGCTCGCCGAGGCGGGGCTCCTGGAGGGCCGGGAGGCCACCACGCACTGGGGGCTGGCCCGGGACTTCGCGACCCGCTATCCCCGCGTGGCGCTCAAGCCGGAATTGCTCCTGGTGGACCATGGCGACGTGCTCACCACGGGCGGCATCACCGCCTGCATGGACCTCTGCCTGCACCTGGTCGCGAAGCAGGTCTCCGCGGAGCTGGCCGCGCTTTGCGCCAGGATGCTCCTGGTGGAACCCGGCCGTCGGTTCCCCGCCCCCGACGCGGTGCACGCCACGCATCGCGACCACGGCGACACCGCCGTGCTGCGCGCCCAGGAGTGGCTGGAGGCCCACCTCTCGGAGCCGGTGACCCTGGCGGGAGCGGCCGGGGCCGCGATCCTGGGCGAACGCACGCTGCTGCGTCGGTTCCGCAAGGCCACCGGCGATACGCCCCTGGACTACGTCCAGCGCCTGCGCATCGAGGCCGCCCGGCGACTCCTGGAGACCACTCCTCGAACCGTGGAGGACATCTCCCAGTCCGTCGGCTACGCCGACACCACATCGTTCCGCCGCCGCTTCAAGGCTCGCACCGGACTGTCTCCGGGCTCCTACAGGAAGCGGTTCGCGCTGCGCTGATGTGACAAAGGAACCGGTCCTTCAATATCGCGACCGTGGTGGCCTCCGGCCTATGCACTCCGGGCGCGCACGTCCGCGGATGACGAGGCTGCGCGAGCGACGAGCTTCCCGGTGACACCCTTCGGCAGCACCACGCCGAAGAAGAAGCCCTCCTCGAAGGGCTCCGTCGAGTCGAGTTGGACCTTCACGCGGGAGGCAATCGTCGCGAGCGCCGTCTTCAGGAACGTCATCGCGAAGTCCGCGCCCACGCACGCGCGCGGCCCACGGCCGAAGGGGAAGAAGTGGCCGCTCCCCAGCGGGTCTCGCGTCGTGCCGCCGTCCAGCCAGCGCTCCGGCTTGAACGTGTCCGGGTCCGGCCAGTGCGCCGGGTCGCGGTGCAGGTGCTGGTTCGAGATCATGATCATCGCCCCCGCCGGCAACGTGACCCCGGCCAGCTGCGCGTCCTTCGGCGGCGTGCGCGTCATCACCCGGACCGCGGGCAGGATGCGCAGCGCCTCATACGCCACGGCCTCCACCCACTTCGCGGCGTCCAGCTTCGCGAGCGTCAGCGGTCCGTCCGCCACCAGCGAGGCGGCCTCGTCAGCCAGGCGCGCGTCGGAGTCCGGATACTTGTTGAGCTGGTGGAACGCCCCCACCAGCGTGACGCTGGAGGAGAACGCACCGCCGAAATAGGTGCCCCCGAGCATGTGCGCCAGCACCTGATCATCGATGCCCGGCGTCTCCCGCAGGTAGCGGGACATGATGTCCACGGCACGCGGATCCTGCCGCTTGCGAGCCGCCTGGATCCGGTCCACGAAGTGCCCGTAGAAGCGCGCCTTCGCCACGTCGAAGTCCTTCGGCGGCCTTACGAACTTCAGCGGCAGCTTCGACTGGATGCGCGCGTCCGCCGCCCTCGCGAGCAGAATGAAGTCCTCGAACACCTGATCCGGCAGCTTCTCCCCCACCGAAGCGACCGAGAACGCGTCGAAGGTGAGCCGGCGCAGCGCGGGCGTGAGGTCGATGTTCCTCTGATTCAGCAGCGCGTCCACGGATTCGGAGATCGCCGCCTGCATGGGGCCCACCTGATCCGCCAGCCACTCCGTGGCCCACGGCTGCGCGCCGGGCTCCAGCTGGCGCTTCCGGACCCAATCCCCGCGCAGCTCCGCAGTGAAAGCCGTGTCGTCCGTCGTGGAGGGGCGGATCTGCTCGCTGATGTTCCCCTTCTCGAACTCCATCCGGCGCGGGGACTCGTAGACCTCCGCGATGAGCGCCGGGTCGTTGAGCACCAGTCCGGGGTTGGGCCCCATCCAGATGAGCGTGACGCCGCCGTACTCGCGGCCATAGCGCGCACAGACGTCCCAGGGCGACGCCCCCAGGAAGTCCCCAGCAGTGCCGAGGATCCCCGGCTGGGGACCGGGCAGCGACGCGAACGGCTTGCGCTTCGCGCCGAAGAACAGGTTGAAGATGCCGCGAGAGAGGGCGTTGGGCATGGGCAGAGTCTCCTGACGGCGCTAGACGGTGATGCCACAGGGGATGCGGTCGGCCTGCAGGACGGTGTAGGGCACCGCGCTCTTCGCGTTGCGCGCCTTCACGGCCTCGCTCTGCGCGCGCAGCCGGGCGTGGAAGCGGTCGCGGATGGCGATGAGCTCCGGCTCCTGGAAGTAGTCCTCGCGCCAGCCGCCCTCGTGCAGCAGGTACTCCTCGTCGTCCCCGAAGCTGGACAGCGCGCGGCCCACCGCCACCTGCCAGAGCATCTGCGTCTTGGAGGGAATCATCGCGTCGATGTCCTTCTCCCCCAGGACGCCCTTCTCGCGCGGCGGAGGCTGGCGCATGCACAGAGGCGCGTTGGGCACGAAGGCGTAGTGCTCGTACTGGAGGTAGTTCACCGCCGCGTGCTGGACGCTGACCGTGAAGAGCACGGTGGTGAGGATGTCGGTGAGGTCGGACACGCGCTCCAGCTCCGCGCAGGGCAGCTTCTCCACGGGCAGGCCGTGCTCGGTGAGGTCCTTCCACCAGCGCCGCAGGTCGGTGTCGTGCACCAGGTCCTCGTCCGACTTGTAGAAGTGCTCCAGCACACCGCCCACGTACTCTTCCAGCGCCTCCCACAGGAGCAGCGAGTCATCGCGGTACGGGTAGTGCGGGAGCACCGCCGGGTCGAGCACGCCACGGCGCTCGAGGTCCAGGCGCGGCTTGTTGTCCGCGAGCGTCCAGGCCCTGTATCCCTTCTTGCCCAGGAACACGTGGCCCTGGTCGGGGCCACCCGTGGCGATGAGGTCGTCGAACACGCCGCCCGCGGCGAGCAGGCCCTTCCGGGCGCCCTCGTTGATGGCGAGCGTGTAGCGGAAATGGCGGCGCAGCAGCTTGTAGACGGGGTGCGGGTCCGGGAGGTTGCGCATCGTCGCCATGACGAACGGCTCGGCGACGAAGTGGGTCCGGAGCGCGTGCCCCACCATCTGGTGCGTGTTGCCCTCGCTGCACCGGAGGTAGATCTTCGCGGCCAACCAGTCGTGCGGGCTGTCATTGGGCGTGAACACCGGATCCAGCGCCGGGTCGCGGCCGAGTTGGATGGCGATGGGCCGCAGTTCCCGCGTGTCGTCCAGGTACAGCAGGCATCGGGACGCAGGCGCCCACCGGCGCTCCTCGACGCCCGCCTTGTCCGCCTTCCTGAACATGGGCACGTCGCCCAGGATCTCGAAGTCGAGCAGGAAGACGCGCTTGCCGGCCAGCGCCTGCGGGAGCGTCATGCCAGGAGCCAGCAGGCCCCGCAGCTCGGAGTCCTGGAGGGGCATTCCTTCCGGCAGCGCGGTGATGGACTGGATATGGACGGGGCTGATGCCCTGCACGGCCTGCCGGGCGAACTCGGTGTCGTCCTGCCAGCGCCTGGCGATCGCGGGCAGTTCGAGGCCCTTGAAGAAGTCGAAGACGTCCACGAGGCCATTCCACGCCTTGCCGAGCACGGGCATGTGCAGCTTGATGGCCGCGAGCGTCTTCGCGATGACGACCTCATAGCTGCCGTCCACGAGGCCCCGGTAGAGCTCGTCCTTCGGCAGCGGGCGCTCCTCCGTGATGTCGAGCGCGCCGGGCAGCCCGGCGGTGGCCTCCGCGGGGCGCCAGGGATACATCCGCTGGCGGGCCTGGAGCAGGTCGTTCCGGGCGACCTTCTCCCGCTCGTGCTGGACCTGCTGGGGCAGCCGGGCGGTGCCCTCGAGGACGTCGGCGGTGGCCTTGCCCAGGACCCAGCGGTAGTACGGGAAGAACCAGTGCTTCCCCAGCGCGGTGACGGTCACCGAGTCGAGGAGCCAGTCGCCACCAACGCCACCACCCGCGTTGGAGAACCGGAGCAGGAGCAGGTCCCCCAGGTCCTCGGACCTGACGGAGTAGGCGTCCACCGCGCCGGCCTCGAAGTCGTTGTGGAAGCGCTTGTCCAGGACTCGCGGCTGGCTTTCGCCCTTCGTGCCCACCAGGACCACGGAGATGGTCGAGTTGGTCCCCGCGCCGAGCTTCGAGCTCGTGCGAATCGTCAGCGTGTAATCGACGGTCATGGATTCCCCCACTAGCACGCAAAGCGAAAGGTACGCCGCTGAAACCGGGACGGACAAGCCGGGCTCTCCTCGCACTGACGCTGATCACGGCGACGTCTCTCGGAGCCTGCACTGAAGTCGATAGCGGATTGCCCTCCGGGGCGAACACCCGGGTATGGGATTACCGCGAGGGCATGCGGCGGTGCTCGCCCCGGGGCGTGTTACCTTCCCGCGCGATGAAGCCTGCTTCCCGTCGTCCCCTGATTGAGGCACGGAGCTGATGCGCACCACCTGGCGCCGTCTGTTGACCTCGTTGGGGTTCGCTTCGAAGGCCGGGGAGCCGCCGCTCCTGGAGGCGGAGGAGCTGGCCCGGTGGTACGCGGGGCTGGGGCTGAAGGAGCGGCTGGCGGTCAGCCGCAACCTGGTCGAGCGTGTGCGTGCGCCGCGAGCGTCGCGGGATCCGTTGACCCTCCCGGCCGTCGTCACGGGCCGGCTGATGTTCGAGCAGGACGGGCCGCAAGGCCCCATTCCCATGCATCACATCAAGGTGGAGCTGTGGGACCGGGACTTCGGCACTCCGGACGACTTCCTGGGCGAGACCTTCACGGGCGCCGATGGTTCATTCACCATCCGCTACGACCCGGCGGACGCGGGTGAAGGAGACGTGCCGGACCTGGAGCTGCGCTTCTTCGAACCGCAGCACACCTTCCGGCAGGACGGCCGTGTGGTGGAGACGTGGAAGCGCATCGGTTCCGAGCGGGGGCCGGATGACCACGCAGGCTTTGACCACGACTTCGGGACGTTGCGGCTGCCGTACTGGGAATACGATCCGTCGACGCCGCTGGCGCGGCTGCTCGTGGTGGAGGAAGGCACGCCACCCACGGCGTATGCACCAGGGCGCGCGCTGGCGATGCTCAAGGCCGTCGCGCCCATCGAGCTGGTGAAGCGGCAACACCAGATGCAGATCCGGCTGGGACAGGCACCGAGCCTGGGGAAGATCCAGGCGGACTACCCGGAGGCGACGACGGTCCGGATGGAGCGGGAGTCACCGGGCTCCTCGCGCAGTGATGCGTGGTTCGGGGAGCGGCTGCTCAACGGGATGTTCTCCAGCATCCTGGACCGGGACCCGGAGGTGCCTGGGGATGCGCAGGCCTTCCGGCTGTATCTGCCGTGGAATGCCTATGAGCAGGACGGCGTGCATTGCCTGCCGGACGTGGACCTCCGGCTGAGGCTGGTGGACGGCAAGCTGATGCCCCAGCGGATCATCCTGGGGATGCGGGAGCCCGGAGCGACGGCGCCCGGCTCACCGGTGACGCGGCGGACGTACACGCCAGCGGACGGCGCGGACTGGGAGGCGGCGAAGCGGATGGCTCGGGTGAGCGCGACACTGGACGTGGAGCTGGGCAATCACCTGGGGCAGTGCCACTTCAACGTGGAGCAGTACGCCATCGCCGCGCACCGGAATCTGCGGCACAACCCCTTGCGCTGGTTGCTCATGCCGCACCTGCGGGAGGTGGTGTTGATCAACCACGCCGCCACCGGATTCCTGGTGGGCCCCACGGGGTACATCACGCGGGCCAGTGCGTTGACGGAAGCAGCCATCCACCAGCGGTTGGAACACCTGATGGGCAGCTACGACTGGAAGGGCTTCGCGCCCGCGACGCCAGTCTGCGAGGGCCACCGCTACGCGCAGGCGGGGCAGTTGTTCTGGAAGCTGCTCGGGGAGCACATCGACGCGTTCTTCACGGAGCACGGCGCGGCGGTGGAGGCTCAGTGGCATGAGGTGCGCCGGTTCTCGGAGGACCTGGTCGCGCATTCCGCTCCGGCGTTCGTGTGCCGCTACCTGCGAGCGACGGTTCCAGGAAAAGAAGCGCCGTGGTTCGTGCGCTCGGAGCGCATGGACCTGGGGGCGAAGGTCGCGGAGCCCGCGACGAAAGCCGTGAGCGCCGTGACTCGGACGGATACGCCCCAGCCGGGTGAGGTCGAGGCGCTGAAGCACCTCTGCCGCTACGTCATCTTCTTCGCGACGTTCCGCCACGCCTGGGCGAACAACCTCCAGTGGGAGGACGCGGGAGAGGTCCTGTACTCGTGTCTGGGGTTGCGCTGGGGCAAGGGCGGCGCGCTGTCCACAGAGGAGGACCTGGACGTCGCGCCGACGCCTGACGAAGCGACGGAGATGCTGTGGATCTCCTGGATGCTGTCCAAGACGAACTACGGCTTCATCCTGTCCAACGAAGAAGAAGACATGCATCCCCGGCTGCTGGAGCTGCTCCGGGCCCGTGCCGCGGACTTCGCGGCCCTGGGCCTGGACGTCCGGACGGTCAGCTCTCGCATCAACATCTGAGCTGCTCAGGGCTCCATTTCCTCGGGAAGTGGCGTGCGGAGAAACATCAGCCCGCCGCCCTTCCTGCGAGGAATGACCCGGAAGCCCTTTCCCGCGACACGAACCAGGTCGCCTTCCTGCCCCAGCCCCTGCGCGAGCCAGGCATCCGCCTCCTCTTCCCGTTCTCACGGACATAGAGCAGCGCCACCGCGGCGATTCTCAGAGCTTCGTCCTCGGGCGCCCCGTCCTGGAACTGCTCACCAATCCTCCCAAGCACGCCCATCACGGCATCGACGTCGAAATTGGAGTTGTAGGCCATGGGTCCTCCTACAGAACCAGGATCAAAGCTCCAGCGGCACCCATAGTCAGATGTCAGCGAAATGAATCGACGATGTAGGCAGCCGCAACGGAGCCGTCGAGAATCGCCATTCCGGGCTTTGACTCAGGCAGCTTCCGCATCTGATCCCGGCTGAGCCGAGCCACAGCGCAGATGGGAACCTTGTCGCCGTCTGGCGGGTGGGCCTCGTACCAGCGAATGACGACCTGGGGCCCGCTCGTCCAGACTTGCCCATACAAGCGCGTCGTCGCCTCAAGGGTGCCCATGTCGTCCTTGAGAATGCTCTCAATGGGTCCGTCGTAGAGCGAGATGCGCCTTGCATCGATCTGGTTGGCATCGAGATCCACCAGCGCTGCATCTCCAACGCGCAGCCTCAGGTACCGCATCACTTCGAGCGCCTTCGCCGAGCACTCCTGCGGTCCTGGGGTGCCGTCGGGGCGTAGCGCGACACCGCCAGCCGTAGTGCAGCCGGAAGGAGCGCCAAGCAGGAGAACGGAGCCGAGCAACAGGGCCTTGGGCATGCGCATGAGCGCCACTTCTACTGCCGAAGCAGGGTGTGATCCATCGCGACGAATACCTGGAGGAGTCCATCGTCCCGGAATATCTGGAGCGCCAGATCGGCCAGTTGCCCTTCCTTGTCCTCGAAGGCGCTCTTGTCGACAACGACGGCGATCCTTCCCGACTGTCCCTCGACGAGGACGGAGCGATTCATGCGAAGCGCGAACGGGCGAGCGGTGTCACTGGAGAAGTCGCGCGTCAGATAGGCCGCGTCAAACCTCCAGGACTGGCCATGGTAGGTGTTCGTCAGGTGAATCACGGCCGCAGCCTTTTCCGGCCCCGAGAAGACCTCAACGACCATGTCCATGTCTTCGTTCTTCGAGCGCCAGAACTTCGCACGCCGAAACGGCGTCTTCTTGACCTGTCCATTCGCGAGAAGCGTCGCATAGGCGTGGTCAACCGAGTTCTCTTCCTGCTTGAAGCGCTCATTCTCCTCACTCAACTTGCGCTCGCGGCTGAGCGAGTCATAGAGCGACGAGAGGACCGCATCGTAACTGTCGGGGTCCTTGAACACGTTGACCTGATAGTCGATCCAGCCCCAGCGCTCCTGGCCCTTGGCCCTCACGAGGAACATGAAGTCTGTTCCATCAACGAGTGTCACCAGCAGGGGTAACGCTTCGCCGCTGTCGAGCTCACGCAGCGGTTCGAGGATGACCTTCTTGCCGCCGATCAGCGGCGCTTCGAAACGTCCTTCCCACCCCAGGAACTTCGTCCGGGCGGGATCCACTTCCGCCTCGAATCGAAGCGCTGTCACCACCTGCCAGGAGACATAGATGGACGACGCCTCCTGGGCTGGATGGGCTGGGACCTTGAGCGTCCGAATTGTGAGCTTGTCCGACACGTCCCTCGCCAGGGACGGCGAAGCGATCAGGACGAGCAGTAGGCCACACCTGAGCAGTGGGAGTACGCGCATGGAGGGACAACCTACCAGGGCAGGTGTGTCCCATCCAACCCGTACCGCAGGCTCAGTACGTCCAGGGGAAGCGCTTGAAGTCGCGCTTGCGCTTCTGGACAAACGCGTCGCGGCCTTCCTGTGCCTCTTCCGTGCCGTAGCCCAGACGCGTGGCCTCGCCCGCGAAGAGCTGCTGGCCCACGAGCCCGTCGTCCGGGAGGTTGAAGGCATACTTCAGCATCTTGATGGCCGTGGGGCTCTTGGTGTTGATCTCCGCCGCCCACTCCAGCGCCACCTTCTCCAGGTCCTTGTGCGGCACGGACTTGTTGATGGCGTTCATCTGGAACGCCTCGTCCGCCGTGTAGGCCTGGCCCAGGAAGAAGATTTCCCGCGCCCGCTTCTGCCCCACCTGCCGCGCCAGCAGCGCGCTGCCGTAGCCCGCGTCGAAGCTGGCCACGTCCGCGTCCGTCTGCTTGAACATCCCGTGTTCCTTGCTCGCGATGGTCAGGTCACAGACGACGTGCAGGCTGTGCCCGCCACCCGCCGTCCAGCCCGGCACCACCGCCATCACCACCTTCGGCAGGAAGCGGATCTGCCGCTGGACCTCCAGGATGTGCAGCCGCCCCAGCCGCGCCGGGTCCGCCGCGTCCTCGCCGGGCTCGTACTTGTATCCGTCCTTGCCGCGGATGCGCTGGTCGCCTCCCGAGCAGAACGCCCACCCTCCGTCCTTCGGCGACGGCCCGTTGCCCGTGAGCAGCACCACGCCCACGTCCGTCATGAACCGCGTGGCCTCCAGCGCCCGGGCCAGCTCGTCCACCGTCTTCGGACGGAACGCGTTGCGCACCTCCGGCCGGTTGAACGCGATGCGCACCGTGCCCTGGTCCACCGCGCGGTGGAACGTGATGTCCTTGAACTTGTGGCCTTCCACCGGCTGCCAGCGGGACGCGTCAAAGAGGTCCGAGACCATGCGCAGTCTTGCTCCGAAAATGGGGGAGTGAACGGCCCGGAACCCTAGCGGTTTCCGCTCGGGGACGCCCGCGCTACCGTGCGCGCCATGTCCACGAGCCTGCTCGTCGTCCATGTCCATGTGCACGTGCTGCCCCAGCACGTCGACGCCTTCCTCCAGGCCACCCTCGCCAACGCTCGCGAGAGCGTGAAGGAGCCCGGCATCGCCCGCTTCGATGTCTGCCAGGACAACGACGACCCCACCCGCTTCGTCCTCGTGGAGGCCTACCGCACGCCGGACGCCCCCGCCGCGCACAAGGAGACCGCCCACTACCTCACGTGGCGTGACACCGTCGCCCCCATGCTGGCCGAGCCCCGCATCCCCCATCGCTACTCCAACCGCTTCCCCGACGACGCGGCCTGGTGACATGCCCACCGCCCCCTTCGAGTTCGCCACCGCCACCCGCGTCCTCTTCGGCCCGGGTCGCGTCCAGGAAGTCCCCGACCTCGTGCGAGGCCTCGGCGGCCGGAAGGTCCTGCTCGTCACCGGCACCAACCCCGCCCGCGCCGAACCCGTCCGCGCGGGGCTCGAACGGCTGGGCATCCCTTCCACCTCCTTCCGCGTCCCGGGCGAGCCCACCGTCGAACTCGCACGCGAAGGCACCGCCGCCGCCGTGGACTCCGGCTGTGACGCCGTGGTCGCCATCGGGGGTGGCAGCTCGCTCGACGCGGGCAAGGCCATCGCCGCGCTCGCCGCCAACGGGGGCGACCCGCTGGACTACCTGGAGGTCATCGGCCGGGGCCAGGCCTTGACGAAGCCGCCACTGCCGTTCGTGGCCGTGCCGACCACGGCGGGCACCGGCTCGGAGGTGACGCGCAACGCGGTGCTGGGCTCGAAGGAGGCCGGCGTGAAAGCCAGCCTGCGCAGCCCGATGATGCTCCCCCGCGTCGCACTGGTGGATCCGGACCTGCTGGAGCATGCGCCCGCAGACGTGCTCGCGGCCGGCGGCCTGGACGCGCTGTCACAGCTCATCGAACCGTTCCTGTCCATCCGCGCCCAGCCGCTCACGGACGCGCTCGCACGTGAAGGCATGCAGCGTTCAGCGCGCTCCCTGCGCAAGGCGGTGCTGCATGGCCCCGGCCCGGCGGAGCGCGAGGACCTGGCCATCGCCAGCCTCTTCGGCGGCCTGTGCCTCGCCAACTCAGGCCTGGGCGCGGTGCATGGCTTCGCGGCGCCGCTGGGCGGGATGCTCGGCGCGGCCCATGGCGCGCTGTGCGCCGCGCTGCTCGGGGCCACGCTGGAGCTGAACCTGGAGGCGCTGCGCTCGCGTGCTCCGGACCACCCCGCCCTGCCCCGCTTCCGCGAGCTGGCGGTGCTGCTCACCGGCCAGTCCAACGCCCGCGCCGAGGACGGCATCATCTGGGTGAAGGACCTGGTCCACGCCGTGCGCATCCGGGGCCTGCGCGACATGGGCCTCACCGATGCGGCCATCCCGGAGCTCGTCACCAAGGCCCGCGCCGCCAGCAGCATGAAGGGCAATCCGCTCCCGCTCACGGACGCGGAGTTGACGGCGCTCGTCGAACGGTCGATGTGAGGACCCACCCATGAAACCCGCCGCCCTCGTCCCCGTGGTGCTCGAACGCCTTCGCGAGAAGTACCCCGACGCGAAGTACGAGCTGAACTGGAACACGCCCTTCGAACTGCTGGTGGCCACCATCCTGGCCGCGCAGTGCACCGACGAGCGCGTCAACCGCGTCACCGCCGAGCTGTGGAAGAAATACGACGGCCCCCAGGCGCTCGCGGACGCGGACACCGCGGAGCTGGAGGAGGACTTGAAGCCCACCGGCTTCTTCAAGCAGAAGACCAAGACGGTGCAGGCCATGAGCCGCGCGCTGCTGGACGCCCACCGGGGCGAGGTGCCCGACCGCATGGAGGACCTGGTGGAGCTGCCCGGCGTGGCGCGCAAGACGGCCAACGTCGTGCTCAACACCGCCTTCCAGCAGGCCTCCGGCATCATCGTGGACACGCACGTGGCCCGCGTCAGCCAGCGCCTGGGCCTGACGAAGCAGGAGAAGCCGGAGGCCATCGAGACGGACCTGATGAAGCGGGTGCCCAAGGACGACTGGACCTTCTTCGGCCCCGCCGTGGTGCTGCACGGCCGCTACACCTGCGTGGCCAAGAAGCCCAAGTGCTCGGAGTGCCTCCTCAACGACGTGTGCCCCAAGCTGGGCGTGGCCTGAGCCATCACATGTGCGCGAGCACCACCAGCGTCAGCACCCAGTCCAGCCCGGCCTGGAGGAAGTAGTAGGTGGAGCCGTCCAGCGAGGTGCCAAACCCGGTGCCCAGGTGGCCGATGGGCCCCGCGAAGAACTTCATGCCCACCTCGGCGCCCAGGTTGATGGGGGCGCGCCGCGAGGGCGAGTCATCCAGGTACGGGCCCACCAGCGCCCGGGCATAGGGCGCGAACCAGTTCGTCACGAAGTGCTGGTAGCCCACGGTGGCGTTCAGCGACACCCGCTTCGGGTCCACGCTCGCGTTGACGCCCAACGTCAGCCGCCGCGCCTTGAGCCCCATGGGCTGCACGTTCACGTCCAGCGCCATGCCCATGCCGCCGTCGAACGGGACGCGCCAACCCAGCGCGAACTCCGTCGTCGACTTGTCGATGGACAGCGCCTCGTAGCGGAAGTGCGCCGCGCCCGCCACGTCCCCGCGCGCGTCCTCGAGGTCCGCGAGCGCCAACGT
This sequence comes from Corallococcus sp. AB032C, assembly GCF_003668935.1. Lineage (NCBI taxonomy): Bacteria > Pseudomonadati > Myxococcota > Myxococcia > Myxococcales > Myxococcaceae > Corallococcus > Corallococcus sp. AB032C. The sequence goes on from NZ_RAWP01000041.1 coordinate 37,999, forward strand.
GGCCTCCTCCGACTCCTCGTCATACGCCTTGCGCAGCGGCGACTCCGCGCCGTCCAGGTCGCCCCGCGACAGCCGGTCCCTGCCCTGCGACAGGCAGGCGGACGTGGAGCCCATCGCGCACGCGAGCCCCAGGGCCCGGTCCGCCTCCTCCGTCCGGTTGTCCACCTGGAGCTGCTTCCCCCAGGTCTCGCAGGCCCAGGCGCTCCCGCCGTCGCACTTCTCCTCCAACGTGGGGACGCGCGTCACCTCGCTCGTCGTCACGCACGCCACCGCCAGCAGGCACGGCAACAGGAGCAGCCATCGGACGGAGGACGCATGAGGACCACGGAGGGCTTGGGCCGCAACCATGGTCCACATTCAAACACACTGTGAGGGAGCGGGTAGGCCCCAGGCATCGGAGCTCCTGCCACACCTCGGCGCCGTCAGTGGCTGGCCGAGGCCCGCTTCCGGAACTCAATGATGGGCGATGCATCCAGCTTCCACTCGCCATTCACGCGGCGGACCTCCATGGGAAGGGGGGAAGCCGGGCTTTGCAGGACGACGCTGTCGGGGGCTTCCTTCAGCCGGGTGATCTTCATCTCCCGGGTTTGAGCCCCCAGGGCGTCCGCCACGTCCTTGGGGTAGCCCTTCCCTGGCCAGAGCAGCGCCGCATCCGGATGGTCCAGGATGAGGGGCCGGATGGCCTGCTCATCACCGGTGAGGTTGGCCAGCATGAAGCGGCGGTAGACGTCCTCGGGCGATCCAGCGGCATCGCTTCCCTTCGAGCAGCCCGCTGTCGCCAGCAGCGCCACAGCCGCGGCGCCACCCCACCGCATGAAGTCCATCCTCACGGTCCCATCCTTTCAGCGTTCTTCCAGGGGGCCTTCCCCGTCGTGGATGATGCCAGGATTGCGGCCGATGTCCGGCCCGTCCCCGCTGCGCTCGTCGGCCTTCTGTTCCTCGGAGGCCGTGTCGCCCGAGCCGCCTACGCCTTCACGGAAGCCGTCGGCGGCCTCGCGGCTGGACTCGCGGATGCTCTCCGCAGCCCGGCTGGCGCCATGTTGGACGTCCTTGGCGGCCTCGCCTACCTCCTGCCCGGCCTGCCGGGCGTTCTCGTTGACGGCCTGCTGCTGGCGCTCATTGCAGCCGGCCGTAAAGCTCACGGTTCCAATCACACCCAGCACGACGAGCCCCGTTGAAGTGGCGTGTCCACATGGTCGTCTCCCCGAGGGTCCCGGCCCTCTGGGGTGAAACGTAGGCACGCCCGCTTCCGGACGGAGTCCCGCTTCCCCGCTCGGAAGGCCCCAAGGCGCCGCTTGCCTGTCAGCCCCCGGCCGCCCGGGCCGCTAGACGGGAATGTCCTCCCACGGCTTCGTGGGGTGCCGGGCGCGGAAGGTCTCGATGCGCGCACTCACCTCCCAGCTGGTGGTCGTGTCCCGCAGCAGGTCCAGGTACAGGCAGCGCCTGGCGACGGCCTCCAGGTCGAAGGCCCAGTACATGCTCATCAGCGGGTTGATCCACAGCTTGCTGCCCTGCGTCCGCGACGTGCGGTGCTGGTCGCCGTAGTCCCCATCGATGGCGCCCACCACGGACAGCGACACGATGCTCGGACGCCGGGCCATCTCCTCGGAGGAATACAGGACCGCCTCACGGTAGCGGTCCACCTCCGGCATCCCTGGCAGCAGCGCGGTGACGCCCAGGTAGGCCCCGCGCCGGCTCAGGTCCGCGACAGCTTCCAGGTAGTGCGCGTGACAGATGCCGTGGAACGCATCCACGCCGAAGCCCAGGCAGACGATGAGCTTGTCCCGCAGCGTCAGCGAATCCACCGCCGCCAGACTGGAGATGTCCTCCTCCGGTGTGCCCAGCCCGGCCTCATCCCCGCGCATGAGGATGTCCGTGCCGCCGTCCACCAGCACCACCGTGTCAAAGCCCAGCTCCGCCTGCAACGCAGCCCAGGCTGCGCTCAACGGCGCGACCCCGACCTTGTCGAAGCAGTAGATGGAGACGGACTCGCCTCGCGCCTGGAACCAACGGGCGAGCACGCCTTCCGGGAAGTAGTGCGCCGGCCCCTGTGTCTCCGCGCGGACCTCCATCAGACCCGGGGCCACGACGCGTCCATCCACGCGGTCCAGGACCGTGAAGCTCAGGTTCGCCAACGACACGCGCTTGCCCATCGCGCGCAGCCGGAAGTACAGCGGCAGGCCGCAGTAGATGTCGAAGCCGCCTCCCGCGCCCGCGAGGAGCACGTGATCCGCACGCTGGAGCCGTTCGAACAGCGGGGATGTGGCCAGGTCCATGGACATGTCAATCCGCCGTCTCTTCCGACGCGTCGTCAGGTTCAGGTGGCGGCTGGGGGAACTCCACCTCGGGGTCGTAGGCATCGCTCTCGTCCATCCCCGTCTCCTCCTCGGCGGGTTCGGCGGTGCTCTCCTCCGCCTCCTCCTCGGGGTCGTCTGCGTCGCTCTCGCCCAGCTGCGACCCGTCCTCGTCGGAAGCCTTGAGGGCCGCGGGCTTGTCGAACCGCAGACGGACCGGCGCCTTCTCCGGCTTCGACTCGCATCCCCGCGCATCGAGGAACACGTCCAGCGCAACCACCTCGTCCCAGCGCTGGCTGTCCGAAAGGTCGACCCTTTCGGTGAAGGTCTTTGTCGCCCCGGGTGCCAGGCTGTGCATGCTCAGGTTGTTCGCCAACACGGAGGCCCTGTCCTCGCTCACGTCCTCGTCCGTTCCATACCCCTGGACGCAAACCTGGGCATTGATGCGCCGCCTGCTCACGTTCTTCAGCGTGTATCGGAGTTGGTACTCGTCGCCTTCGCCTCCCTGCCACAGCTTGAGGCCGGACAGCTCCATTTCTCCCGGCTCCAGTCGTCCTGGCCGTCGGGGGGCCGGCGCGTCCGCGGAGGCGGGCTCTCCCGTGGCACGCAGTCGCAACGGCTCGCTGGCCGCCTGGAAGTCGGCCCCCTCGCAGCGCCCCCCCTTGACCGTGTACAGCAGCACCGTCAGGACCGAATCCCAGTTCTCCTCCGGCAGGTAGACGTTGTCGTTGAAGACGTCGTCCGTGCCGCCCTTCACGGTGATGCTTCCCAGGTTCCGCTCGTAGGTGACGAAGCCCATCTCGTCGAGCAGCGCCAGGCAGGACTCCCCACGTCCCTGCGCCGTCCCGGGGTTGGTGAGCGTGTACGTGACGTTCACGAAGTACGGGTCCCGCTTGAGCGTCACGCCGGAGAACTTCAGCGGCTTCGCCACCTTCGCCACCGGCTTCGTTTCCGGGACCCCCGCCTGGGCCGTGGCCACCACGCCCGCGTCCACCGGCGCGCTCGCCTGGGGCTGTTCCTTCTTGCACCCGGACACCCCCGCGCCGCACAGGAGCAGCACGCACAGGATCCGCACCGGCCAATCACTCCGCATCATGATGAACCTCTTCGCTGCCGGACTTCTCCGGGAGGGGGACGGGATGGCCCGGGCCGCCTGCCCCTTCCGACATCACGCAGCCATAGGGGCCCACGAAGAAGCGCAGCACCGTCGCCTCCTCCCAGTGTCTGGCGCGATGAAAGGCGACGGGGGCCGTCTGGGTCGACGAAGCCTTCGGGGCCAGATCGAACTCCCCGACCTCGACCTCTTCCAAAGCGCGTGAGCCCTCTTGCGCGTAGGCCCGCAGGCATCCCGCCCCCGAGGCCCGGTGGTCACTCACGTTCTTCACCGTGAAGGTGAGGGAGGGGCCCTCCGGAGTCCCGGCCTGGCGCAGCTGGAGGCCGGACACCTCGAAGTCCTCCGCCAGCGACGCCGGGGGTGGATCGGGCAGCGGTAGGTCCGCGGGCGCGGGGGCTCCCGTCGGGAGCATCCGGAAGGGCTCACTGGCAGGCTTGATGGGCGTGTCGGAGCAGTAGTCGTTGGCCGCCGTCGTGAAGAGCCTCAAGGAGCGGACCTGGTTCCACTTCAGGTCGTCCACGTACGCCCGGTCCTCGAACGTGTCCTCCAACCCGCCCTTCACGGTGATGCTCCCCAGCCCCCCGACCTCGATGGCCAGCTCATGTGCGTCGAGCAGCATCAGGCACACCTTCTCGCGCGCCTGCGCCGTGCCTGGGTTGGTGAGCGTGTAGGTCACGGTCACTCTGCCGTCTTCCGCGCGCTGGAGCCCCACGTTCGAGAAGCGCAGCGGCTTCCCCCCGTTCGCCACCGTCCCCGCGTCCACGCCCCGGGTGCCCGCGTCCACCACGGCCACGGCCGCCACGCCGGCGTCCACCGTCGCGGGCTGCTCCTTCTTGCAGCCGGCGCCAGACAGCGCCGCGGCGCCCGCCAACAACACGCCCCAGACGTGCCGCTGATCACTGCGCATCATGAGGCCCCCTCCACTGCACAATTTCGTCGGGGTTTCATATGGGACACCGCCACGGCGCGGCAAGACGGCCCCCTATCGCGCGTGCTTGACGCGGCAGGGCCGGAGCGCTCGGATGCGCGGCACCTATGCCCACTCCCAAGCTGCTCACCCGCGCGGAAGCCACCGACTACCAGGAAACGTCCCGCAGCGCCGACGTGGTCGCCTTCGTCGACGCCCTGTGTGCCCAGACCAAGCTCGCCAAGCGCGTGGACTTCGGCCAGAGCGGTGAAGGCCAGCCGCTCATGGCGCTCATCCTGAGCGACCGCAACTGCTTCACGCCGGAGCTGGCGAACAAGCAGAAGAAGATCATCGTGATGGTGGAGGCCAACATCCACGCCGGTGAGGTGGAGGGCAAGGAGACCCTCCAGGCGCTCGCGCGTGACCTCACGCTCACGTCGCTGGGCAAGAAGCTGTTGGACCGGCTGTGCCTCGTGTTCGTCCCCAACTTCAACCCGGACGGCAATGATCGCATCAGCAAGGGCAACCGCGCGCTGGATTTGAAGAACCTGGAGGGCCAGGTCAACCCGCCCGGTGGCGTGGGCATGCGCTACACGGGCGAGGGCTGGAACCTCAACCGCGACAACATGAAGCAGGAGGCGCCGGAGACGCGCGCCATGGCGAAGCTGTACCAGACGTGGTGGCCGCACCTGTTCGTGGACTGCCACACCACCGACGGCAGCATCCACGGGTTCGACCTCACCTTCGACATCCCGCACGGCAACGCGGACCTCATGCACACCTCGCGCGGCGCCAACCGCGAGCTGGCCGAGCGCGTGTCCGCCGCCGTGAAGAAGAAGCACGGCTTCGACAGCTTCTGGTACGGCAACTTCCTCAAGGAAGGCGACCCCACCTCCGGCTGGCACACCTACCCCGCACTGCCCCGCTTCGGCAGCCACTACCGGGGCCTGCTGGGCCGGCTGGACGTGCTGCTGGAGACCTACAGCTACATCGACTTCCCCCGCCGCTGCGCCGTCATCCGCGCGTGGGTGCTGGAGCTCATCCGCGACGCCGCCCGCTACGCCAAGCAGTACCGCGCCGCGACCGGGTTCGAGGAGGCCGCCATCATCGCGCGCGGCAAGACCCCCGACGCGAAGGAATGGGTGGGCATCAACTTCGGCGTCGCCCAGCGCGACGCGGAAGGAGCGCTGGTGTTCGACTACCCGGCCTACGTGCTGGGCAAGGACATCGCGGCCATCAACTCCTTCGACGAGGCCAGCATCCAGGCGCGCCGCTACCCGGGCAAGCGCAAGAAGATCTACAAGACGCCGCACTACCGCACCTTCGTGCCCACGCAGTCGGTGAGCACGCCGTCCGCGTACCTGGTGCCCGCGTCGCTCGCGTCCCGGCTGGAAGGCCACGGCATCCGCTTCGAGAAGCTGGCCAAGGCGGCGCGCTTCCAGGTGGACAGCTACCGCATCGCCCGCCGCGAGCAGACCTTCAGCCCGGACGTCGCCGCCAACGTGCCGCCCCCTGGCCAGGACGAAGTCCCCTTGAGCCAGAGGCCCAAGCCGGTGCGCTTCGAGACCATCCTCACCGTGGCCCCCGAGCGCTCCGAGCGCGAGTTCCCCGCCGGAACCCTCAAGGTCCCCACCGACCAGCGCACGGGCACGCTCATCACCTACCTGCTGGAGCCGCACTCGGACGACGGCTTCTGCCGCTGGCAGTTCCTGGATGAGAGCCTCACGGTGGGCGAGCTGTACCCCATCCACCGGGTCGTGGAGGCCACGCGTCCCCCCCTGAAGGTGGAGTAGGCCTCACACCTCCGGACACCTCCTCGCCCCCAGGTCTGTCATGCCTGGGGGCATTGGCCCTAGACTGGGCCCCGCAGGACCCGCGGAGATGGTGCGGGGGCACGCGGGAGGCCCCGGATGGCTGGCAAGCGGCAAACGCCCCGAGGCACGCGCCTTCCGGGGCGCACAGGCGTGGCGCGCGTCTGGGGACTCGTGGCCCTGGCGCTCTGCATGGCGCTGGGCTTCGTCGCCGTGCGCGTCTGGAAGCAGCGAGGCGCCGGGCCGGAGACGCCCGCGCTGTGGCTCTCGGACGCGACCCACCGTCCCCTGGAGGTGCGGCTGAGCCTCCCCGCCGCGGACGTGTACCGCCCCCATGCGCCCCCGCGGGGACGAGACGCGCTGGCCCCGCCGGTGCCCCTGGGCGCGCTGTCCAGCCTGGAGGAGCGCGGCGACGCGCACGGCGTGGGCGTCAGCTACCTGCTGCATGGCGACACGGAGCAGGGGCTCGCGTACCTGAAGCGCGCGTCGCCCTCGCTGGACCGCGACAGTGACCTGGCCGCCGTCGCCATCCTGCGCGGCCACTCCGACGAAGCCTTGACCCTGCTGGATGCCACGCTGGAGGCCATGCCCGAGCACCCGCAGGCGCGCTGGAACCGCGCCGTGGTGGCGCGCGAGCTGGGGCTGACGCTCCTCTCCGCCACGGCATTCGAAGCGGTGGCCGTGAAGGGCGAGCCCGGCTGGAGCGACGAGGCGCGCGAGCAGGCACGAACGCTGCGCGCCCGGTTCCAGGCCCGGGCGGATGCCTGGAAGGCCACGCGCGAGGCCTTCCACGCCCGGCTGCGCTCGCCCCAGGCGCCCCTGCCGGTGGAGTTCGCGGCCCGCTTCCCGGGGATGGCTCGCGAGTCGTTCTACGAGCTGCTGGCCAGCTCGGAGAGCTCCGCTCAGGTGGAGGCCCTGCTGCCACTCGCGGGGGTGCTGGACCACGCGGCCGGCGGGGGCAGCGTGCTGGAGGACACCGTGCGGCGGATGGCGGTGCTGGACTTCGCGCGCCGGGCGCCGCTCGCGCGGGAGTACGCGAAGCTGGTTCAGGACACGCACCCCACCCCCGCGAACCTCATCGAACGGCTGCGCCAGGAGCCCACGGCGAAGGACCTGCTCCTGGGCGCGCTGCTGCGCACGCCGGGCGTGGCCCGCACGCACGAGGAGCTTCGCGCCCTGACGGTGGGCGAAACGGATCCCTGGATCCTCTCGCGCGTGGCGCAGGAGAGCGCGCGGCTGGACGACCTGTCGGGCCAGGGGACGCAGGCCGGGGACCGGTTGCGGGAGGCGCTGGGCGAGTGCCGCGCGAAGAAGCTGCCCCTGCGCTGCGTGGATCTGCTCATCCGGTTGAGCAGCCGCGCGACCGCGTCGAACCGGCTGGTGGAAGGCGAGGAGTCCGCGAGGGCCGCATGGCAGGAGGCCGCCGCGCTGGGCGAATGGGAACGCGAGGGACAGGCGCTGGTGATGCTGGCCAACGCGACGCGCTTCCAGGTACGGGTGGCGCTCTCCCGGGCCTATCTCACCGAGTCCCTGGCCCGTCAGCCCGACAACTGCATGGCGCGCACGCAGGCGCACCGCAACCTGGCCTCGCTGGCGCTGATGCGCTTCCGTCCGCAGGAGGCGCGGCAGGAGCTGGAGGAATCGCTCGCGTGCGGCCAGACGCCCGGGCTCCAGGGCGCGTGGATCCTCGCGGACCTGGCGCGGCTGGCGCCCCGGCCGTCCGACGAGGCACTCCTGATGGCGGAGCTGGCACGGGTGAGTCCGCTTCGCGAGAACGCGGGGCGGCGCGTGCTGGCCACACTCATTCGAGGCCGGTTCGCGGTGGACCGCGACTGGCGCGAGGGCCAGCGAGTGCTGCGGCAGACCATCGCGGAGGCGGAGCCGCTCCTGCGGGTGAACGCGGATGCGCGCGACGCAAGGGCGGTGGCCTTCCAGACGCTCGCGGTGAGCGCGGGCCACGCCGGGGCCTTCCGGGAGGCCATGGACGTGGTGGCCGAAGGCCTCCAGGTGCCCGTGCCGGAGGGCTGCGTACTGGCGGCGGCGGTGGAGGCGGAGCGCACCGTGACGGTGGTGCGCGGGCCGCGGGGACAGGTGCAGGGCCACTATGACGCATCGCGCACGGTGCCCCTGCGCGATGACCTGACGGGGCTGGTGCCCGGCGAGCTGGTGGAGTTGCTGCGCGACTGCCCCCGCGTGGCGGTGCTGGCCGCGCCGCCCCTGGACAGCCGCGCGGGCCTCCTCCCGGTGGACCTGGCCTGGAGCTATCGGGTCAGCACGGGCGCGCACGCGCCGTCCCCCGCGAAGCCGCCCCTGCACGTCGTGGTGTCGGATGTGGAGCCACCCCTGACGCTGAAGCTGGCGCGGCTGCCCTCGGCGGCGGACGTGGACCTGGCGGGTGCGCAGCGGCTCCTGCGGCTCAAGGGCGCGCAGGCCACGCCCGAGCGCGTGCTGGAGGCGATGGAGCAGGCCACGGACATCGACATCCACGCGCACGGCGTGGTGGACCGCGCGTTGTCGGACGCCACGGTCATCGCGCTGTCGCCGCAGCAGGATGGCCGATATGCGCTCACCGCGGAGGAGCTGCGCCGCCGGCATCTGCATGGCGCTCCCCTGGTGGTGCTGGGCGCATGCAGCGCGGCCCGCCTCCCGCCCATCCTGCATGAGACGTCATCGCTGCCGCAGGCGTTCGTCGCCTCGGGAGCGCGGGCTGTCTTCGCCGCCACGGCGGAGATCCCCAACGACGCGGGCGCCTTCTTCCGCGCGGTGCGCGAGCGCATCCAGTCCGGCGAGGAGCCCTCCCAGGCGCTGCGCGCCGAGCGCCTCGACTGGCACAAGAAGCAACCCAACATGCGCTGGGTGGACAAGGTGCTGCTGTATCAGTAGCGCCCGCGACCCTCAGTCGCGAGGAGGCAGCGGCGAAGGCTGGGGCTCCGCGTCGGCGTCCCAGGTCACGTTCGGTTCCGGCAGCGCGAAGGCCTCGAACGAGACAGCGACGCCGCCCCCGGGAGCGCTGAAGCCGTACCACCAGCCCACCGGCAGCAGCAGGCACTCTCCCGGCGACAGCGTCACGTCCAGGCGCAGGGGTGCGTCGTCAGGCCCCGGCGAAGCCAGGGCCACCCGCCGCAACTCAAAGGCCGGAACGAGCTGGAGCCGCCGCTCCCCGTGCACCTGCGCCAGCAGCACGTTGCGCCGCGCCGCGCGCAGGGGCACTTCCGCGCCGGGCGGCTCCCACCACAGGCGAGGCTCGCACGCACGAGCGTCCTCCGCCGTGAAGCCCCGAAGCGGCGTCAGCCCCCGGGCCAGGCGTTCCAGCCGCGAGTCCTCGAACAGGGGCACGCAGCACGCGTGTCTCGCCTCGCGCTCGCCCAACAACGCGGCCACGTTCCCGGGGCTCCAGGCCTCCGGCTCCAGCGACGCGCTCCATTCCGCGCGCAGCACCACGGGCAGGTTGTCGAAGTAGTAGCGCTCGAAGAACGCGGCGGGCGTCAGCGCGTCATGCCGGTCCACGCGCGGCGGTCCCTCCGTCTGCTGGAACAGCTCCGCGTACACGTCCAGCAGCCCCTCCAGCTTCCGCTGCATGCCCACCGCACGCAGCGCGCCCGCGACGAAGGGCTCCTGCTGCTCCACCTCCACCGCCCGCCGCGCCTGCTCCGGAGCAACACCCGCCTTCTCCAGCGACGCCACCAACTCCTTCGGCGACGCACCGCGCACCAGGTTCTCCACCAGCCACCGCCGCCACTCGGGTGTCAGCGGCGAAGTCCCCGCCTCCACTTCACGCGAAGCTCTCATCGGTGCTCCTCCGGAGGCGTGGCGCCCAGCCAGCCCTCCCGCCAGCAGGTGTTCATCCCAGGTGTCTCTTCGAAGCTCACGAACGTCACCGACAGGCTCGGCTCCACTGCCCGCAGCGCGTGCCACCACCCCACCGGGATGAAGAGCGTATCCCCCGGCCCCACCTCCACCGTGTGCAACGCCACCCGGGCGAAGTCCGGGAAGCGCTCCAGGTCCGGCGCCAGCACGTCCACCGCGCTGTAGAAGCCACGCACGTTGGACATCCACGGCGTCTCCCACGACGGCGCCAGCCACACCTGCTTGCGCCCCCACACCTGGCAGAAAAGGACGTTGAGGTGATCATGATGCAGGTTGGACAGCGTCCCCGCCGGCCCCAGCCACAGGTGCACGCGGTCGGGCCCATGCAGGTCCGGATGGATGTATCCCTCCGGCGCACGCAGGTCCTCCAGCAGCGGCCGGAACGCGTCACGCAACAGCAGGCTGTTCCGAGCCACCAGATACATGTCGTTCGCCGGCGCACCGTCGAACCGCGCCAGCAATTCCCGCAGCGGCACATCCCGGCGCAACCGGTCCGCGTGCAGGTCCGGCAGCTCCTGGGCATCGCGCCCCGCCATCACCTCCACCGTCTCGTCACCGAAACGCTCGGCCATCCACGCGGGCGTCCACCGCGTCCGCGCCGGCCAGTCCTCCATCAAGCCTTCAATGACAACCGGCCGGTTGCGCCGGTAGTAATCCGTGAAGAATTCCGCTGGCGCCAGCCGGGACCGCCGCTCCACGCGCGGCGAGGGCAATGCCTGCCGTCGCGACACCGACCGTGTCTCCAGCAGTGATTCAAGCAATCCAAGACGTGTCGTGAATTCACGTGCCCGCATCACCGCCGGATGTATCTCCGCGGCCCGAATCGTTTCCCAGACAACCTCTGGCGCGATTCCAGCCGTCTCCAGACGGGCCACGAGGCTCTCGGAAGGCACCCCACGCGCAAGGTTCTCCGCGAGCCACGTTCTCCATACAGGGGGGAGGGAAGACGTCATCGCCAGCCCCCTTGAATCGGGCTGAACCATTTGGGTCGTTCACATCCACCCCGAGCGGACTCCATGACGCCTCCCGAGAACTCATACAAGATCGTCCCGAACCCCAATCCCCCTTGTGATCCCGCGCAGGAGGACCTCAGCCGGAAGCGGACGCCTGAAACACCATCGCCCACGCCGCCGCCGTCCACACCGCCCCTTCCTGAAACGCCGAAGGACGAAAACCTCAACGGCTGACGTGAAGCCATTGAAGCGGCGGGCACACCTCAACCGAAGGTGTGCCACCGCGCGTTTCCGCCCGGCACCTCCAGCGACTGGAACGTCAGCGACACGCTCACGTCCAGCGCGAGCACCTGGTGCCACCAGCCCACGGGGATGAAGAGCATCTCCCCCGGGCCCACCACCACCTCGTGCACGTGCGCGGTGGCGAAGTCCGGGAAGCGCTCCAGGTCCGGCGCCGCCGCGTCCACCGGGCTCCACACGTGCTCGCGGTTGTACAGGCGAGGCGTCTCGAACGACGGCACCAACCAGAAGCGCTTGCGCCCGTGGACCTGGCAGAACAGCACCGAGTCCACGTCATGGTGCAGCGCCGTGTGCGTGCCCGCGGGCCCCACCCACAGCTTGATGCTCCCGTGCTGCCGCTTCGGGTACACGAAGCCCGGGGCCGGCCGCAGGTCCTCCAGCAGCCCCCGCAGCTCCGGCCGCTCCAGCGCGAAGTTGCGCGCGGTGAGGTACAGGTCGTTGGACGGCCCGCCGTGCTCCAGCCGGCGGAGGAAGTCGCCCAGGCGCATCACCGTGCGGCACGCATCCGGTGACACGTCATGGTCCACGCGGGCTTCGCGGCCCGCCATGACCTCCACATCCACGTCGCCGTAGTCCCGCGCCAGCGCTTCCGGCCGCCAGCGCTCCAACAACGGCCAGCCCTCCAGGAAGTCCTCCAGGACGACGGGCCGGTGCGCGCGGTAGTAGCGGGCCTGGAACTCCTCCGCGGACACGCCCCGCCGCCGCTCCACCGTCCGGCGGGACTGCGCATGCAGCGCCGCGCGCACGCCCAGGAGCGACACCACCTCCGCCCCCAGCGCCCCGCGCGAGCCACCGGCCTCCACCGCCGGGTGCCGCCGCGCGCGAGCCACCTCCGAATGAGCCTCCTCCGGGGCCACCCCTCCGGCGACCAGTGCCTGGGCCAGCGCCTCCTCAGGCACGCCCCGCAGCAGGTTCTCCGACAGCCACGCATCCCACGAGGGTGACAAGGCCATGGCCCCACTCTAGGCCACCCGCGAAGCGGCACGGAAAGGGGGCCCTCTCCCCACATGCCCTACAGGGTGAGCGCCCCCTTGAGGCCCAGGACGATGATGTTGCGCGCGTCCTCGTCACCGCCGGGGCGGATGTATTGGAAGTTGGGCCGCAGCACGAGCCACGGCGTCGCATGGAGGCTGTAGTACAGCTCGCCCAGGTACTCCGTGCGAGGGATGGGCGTGTCGGGGTCCTGCGCCTGCTTCTGCCGCTGCGCGGTGACGTAGCGCCCGTTGGTGTGCGTGGCGCCCAGCGCGAAGCCCACGTCGTCATCCGCCCGGCCGAACACGCCCGTGTAGCCCAGGCCCAGAGTGTACTGGCCGTCCTGCGTGGAGGTGTCCAGGTCCGTGTGCGTCAGGCGGACGAAGACGTTGAGGCCCTGCGCCTCGTTCTCCGAGCCCGCCACGTGCGTGAGCTGCTGACGCGCGACGAAGTAGATGCCGTATCTCCCTTCGCGCTCCACGCCGGCCAGCAACACGTCCGGCGCGTTGGACGTGTCGTACCAGACGCCCACCTTGTAGAGCCCCTCCAGCAGGTCGCCGTGGAACTTCGGGTTCCAGCCCAGCTCCAGGGGCAACATCACGCCCGTCGCCCCGTTGAAGCGCCCCAGATAGAAGGCCTCCTCCAGGTTGCGAGGGTTCATCTCGTAAGCGGCCAGCTGCACGTACGCCACCTTCGCCAGGTCCACGCGCAGCCGCGTGGCCCACTGGCTCACCGGCCAGTTGAACCAGTAGTTGCCCACGATGTTGCCGGGCTGCGCGCCGCAGAAGGACAGGTTCTGGAAGTCGCAGGGGAAGTCCGCCGTGTCCTCGCCCACCGTCATGCGCCCCAGCTTCAGGTGCACCTGTTCGCCGAAGAAGAGCTGATCCCACCAGAGCTGAGTGAGGCGCCCCACGTTGCCGCGCCCATACACCTCCTGCACCAGCTGGAGGTTCCCCAGCTCCATGTCCGCGTTCAGGTTGTTGCCATTGCGGTACGTGAACGTGAACTGGAAGGTGCCGCCCTTGAGCCCGGCCAGCTTCTCCATGTCCAGACCCAGCCCCACGTTGAGCTGGCCCGCCTGCCGCAGCGCATGGCCCTTGCCACCGCGCGCGTTGAAGGCGAGCTCCGTCACGTAGCGGACCTGGAGCGCCACACCCAATTCGTAGAGAAGCCCGCGCGCCCCGCCCCAGCCACCGGTGAGGCCCGGGGGCATCTTCGTCGTCTCGGCCGCGAAGGCCGGCCCCGCGCACAGCAGGGCCCACGACAGCATCCAGGCCCCGAACGCCCGTCCCCGCATCGCGCCCTCCCCCTCGCACGCCACGGGTCCCCAATGGCCATGGCCACCGGGATGTCCAGCCGTGCCGGGGGGCTGTCCGTCGGCTTCCAGCCACTGCCCCGGGCCCTTCGAACGGCCCGGGGTGCGGCGAGCAACGAAGCAGCAAGCCGGGAGTGTCCACCTCCCGGCGGGACGTGACGGACTACTTCTGCGGCAGCGGCACCGAGCGCACGTGCAGCTCACGCAGCTGCTTCTCGTCCACGTCGCCGGGAGCGCCCGTCATCGTGTCCGTGCCCGTCTTCGTCTTGGGGAACGGAATCACGTCGCGCAGGGACTCCGCGCCGGTGAGCAGCATCACCAGGCGGTCCATGCCCAGCGCGATGCCGCCGTGCGGGGGCGCGCCGAACTTGAGCGCGTCCAGCAGGAAGCCGAACTTCACGCGCGCCTCCTCCTCCTGGATGCCCAGCGCCTTGAACACCTCGCTCTGCACCTTCGGGTCATGCAGGCGGATGGAGCCGCCGCCAATCTCGAAGCCGTTGAGCACCACGTCGTAGCGGTGGCACTTCACGCGGCCGGGGTCGGTCCCCAGGTACTGCACGTCCTCGTCGTGCGGACGGGTGAAGGCGTGGTGCGCCGCCGCCCAGGTGTTCGTCTCCTCGTCGTACTCGAAGAGGGGCGGGTTCACGACCCAGAGGAACTTCCACTGGCCGCCGCTGCCGTACTCGGGGATGAGGCCCAGCTTCTTCGCCACGTGCACGCGCAGGTTCGCCATCACCGTGTGCACCAGCGACTCGCGGCCGAACTGGAACAGGATGAGGTCGCCCGTCTTCGCGTTCACGGCCTGGTTGATGGCCAGCCGCAGCGCCGGGGTAATCGTCTTGGACAGCGGGGACTGGGTCCACTCACCGCCCTCGCCCACCTTCGCGCGAGCCAGGCCCTTGGCGCCCGCCTGCTTCGCGAAGTCCTCCAGCTTGTCGCTCTCCGCGCGGGACAGCGCCTTCTCCGCCGGGACGACCATCGCCTTGACGATGCCCTTGTCCTGCACCGCGTCCCACATCATGGGCACGCCGCCCGCGGCGCCGTGCTCGCGGATGACGTCCGTGAGCACCACGTGCTCCAGCCCGAAGCGCAGGTCCGGCTTGTCGTTGCCGTACTTCGCCATGGACTCGTAGAAGTCCATGCGCATGAAGGGCGTCGGGATGTCGATGCCCAGCACCTCGCCCCACAGCTTCTTCAGCAGGCCCTCGATGATGGTGAAGATGTCGTCCTGGGTGACGAAGCTCATCTCCACGTCGATCTGCGTGAACTCCGGCTGCCGGTCCACGCGCAGGTCTTCGTCGCGGAAGCACTTCACGATCTGGAAGTACCGGTCGAAGCCCGCGACCATGAACAGCTGCTTGTACAGCTGCGGGCTCTCCGCCAGCGCGTAGAACTTGCCCGGGTTGAGGCGGCTGGGGACCAGGAAGTTACGCGCGCCGCCCGGCGTGTACTTGCCCATGAAGGGCGTCTCCAGCTCCAGGAAGCCGTTGCCCGCCATGTACGAGCGCGCCAGCGTGTTCATCTTCGAGCGCGTCATCAGCGTCTTCTGGAGCGGCCCGCGGCGCAGGTCCAGGTAGCGGTGCGCCAGGCGCTTCTCCTCGGACGTCTCCACGTTGTCCTCGATGAGGAACGGCGTGGGCTCCGAGCGGTTGAAGATGGTCAGGTCCGAGGCCTTCACCTCGATCTCGCCCGTCTTCATCTTCGGGTTCACGTTCTTGCCGCGCGACAGCACCTTGCCCTTGATGCCGACGCAGTACTCCAGGCGCAGGTGGCCGGCCGTCTCGTGGGCATCCTTGCTGTCCGGCTCGAACACCACCTGGGTGAGCCCTTCGCGGTCCCGCAGGTCGATGAACACCGCGCCGCCATGGTCGCGGCGGTTGTGCACCCAGCCGAAGAGGACCACTTCTTCGCCAACGTTCGCGGCCGTGAGCTGACCGCACGTGTGGGTACGCTTGACCTCTGAAATGAACGGGACCGCCATGGAGACCGCCTGCGTTTGGTTCGGGAAGGAAGGCCGGGCACCATAGCGGATCGTGGAAACGACGCGTCAAGGAATCCATGGCCCGAAAGCCCCCGTGTTTTCACCGTCATCTCCCTCGGAAGACGGGCGCATGAGCAGGCAGGCGCGCACGTCCCCGCAACCGGGAATTGGATCCCGGGTTGAAGCCCCCATGCAGGGGGACCTGGAGACCCGCCGCCGGCCCAAGGGCATGCCCCCGTGCGTGCGCGCGGGGTGGGTGCTGCTGGCGCTGTTGGGGGCGCGAAGCGCAGGGGCGGAAGTGGCGGACAGCTCCGTCACGCTCGAAGCGAGCGGCGGCCACGGCTATGCCCTGTGGAGCCTGCTGGGCGACGTGGGCGTGGGGGAAGCGACCTTCGTCACGCTGGGCTACACCGGCGTGCGTCCGGAATCCGGCACCGCGGCCACCCATCAACTCTCCCTGGGCATGGACCACCTGGCGGGCGAACACTGGCTCCTCTCCGGCGTCGTCAGCCTGGGCCTGTCCAAGGCCTCGGACACGGAGCTGACCCAGGAGCGCCCCCGCCTCAACGTCCCCGGCCTCACCGCCCGGACGGGCTCCGGCAGCCAGGCGGTGCAGCTGGGCGCGGCCTGGGACTCGGCGGGCTTCGGCACCTGGGAGTACGGCCTGGACGCGGGCGTGGGCGTCAGCCGCAACCCGCTGCGCCGCCAGCTGCTCACCGTCTCCGACGGCGCCGCCACGGAGCGCTACGCCCAGGAGGACATCCTCTGGTCGGCCCGCCCCACGCTGGGGGCGCGGGTCCTCTGGAAGGGCCAGTGGGAGCTGGGGCTGCGCGGGGCTTTTGCCTTCTACAGCGAGGACCCGCTCACCGCGGGCCAGTTCACCGACGCGGAGACGAACCAGCTGGAGGCCCAGCTCGAAAGCCGGGTGGCCGCCCGCAAGGCCCTGGCGGGACTGCGCCGCCGCCAGCTGCGCGACCTGGGCGCGGCCGTGGCGCGGCGCCTGGGCGAGGTCAACGCCACCACCGGCTTCCCCTCCGCCCCGGTCCGCTGGGACCTGAGGCCGTCCCTCTCCTGGCGCCTCACCCCCGCCCTCCGGGGCCAGCTGTCCTACGCCTTCACCCGGTACGTGCCGGGTGAGGGCGTGGCGCACGTGGTGGCCACCCGGTGGACGGTCCGCCTGGGCGACGCGGTGCGGCTGTGGGCCTCCGTGGCCCTCCAGCGGGACGTGCCGGTGGACCTCCCCGTGGACACCTCCGGCCTGCTCACACTCGGAGGGGAATACACGTTCTGAGCGGTCCGGAGTAAAACGGCGTCATGCTCCGAACAGTCACCACCGCCGCCGTCGGGCTGGCCCTGGCCACGGGCTGCGCGCCGGACAGCGAGGCCCCCGTCAAGGTCTCCGTCCTGTCCCGCTCCAGCAATGGCCAGTACGTCCCCACGCAGGTCGAACTCACCACCATCGAGGACGTCGTCGGCCTGAAGGGCACCGTCGGCGACCTCCAGGGCGGTGCGCGCATCGTCATCGACGTGAACGACCCCGCGCTCCAGAACGCCACCGCGGACAACGTCGCGGAAGTGCTGCTCAAGAAGTCCGGCCACGACGTGAAGGCCAGCTACATCAGCCAGAAGGACGAGAAGACGGGCGATGACGTCCTCTGGCCCGCGGACTTCCACTCCTGGAACATGGTGACCTCGTATTACAACCTCGAGCGCGCCAACGAGTACTTCCGCACCGTCGCCAACGTGAAGGTCGTCTCCTTCGAGCCCACGCCGACGCTCTACTACTTCCCTGAGTTCATCCAGGCGCAGGTGAGCAAGGAGCCGGCGCGCGACAACGCCATCTTCTACCCGGTGCTCCAGTCGTTCATGGTGCTGCCGTTCGATCAGATCCAGCGCGCGCCCCTGCCCCTCAACGCGGCGGTGATGGCGCACGAGTATTCGCACCTGGTGTTCAACCGGCTGGCGTACGCCGGGCAGTCCCTGCCCGTGGCGTTGTCCAACTGGTCCGCGGGGAACCCCAGCCAGGGCGCCAACGTGCTCAAGTCCTTCGACGAGGGACTGGCGGACTACCACGCCTACGGCGCCACCTGCCGCAGCGTCAGCGGGTGTGACCCCCGCTTCATGTCGACCTCGTTCGACGGCGGCCCCTTCGCCGGGGTGACGGACGCGAGAGATCTGTCGCGCGGAGACCGCTGCATGAGCGCGCTCCTGTACGCCCGCGTGCAGCAGCAGGACGTGGGCACCTTCTCCGCCGACGGCGCCGAGTACCAGGTGGGCACGCTGCTGGCGACCGCGCTCTACCAGGCGGGCCGCTCCACCGGCCAGGAGGCCCAGCTGCAGCGCGACATCGTCTCCGCGTACTACGACACCGACCCCGCGAAGCCGGGCATCTTCCAGTACACCCAGCTGGTGCTGGGCGATCAGTCCCAGTTCTCGCTGGCGGTCCCCGCCGCCGCCATCATCTCGCACATCTCCGACCTGGATCTGCGCAAGGCCGTCTGCAACGAGTTCATGGACCACCTGCAGATCCCGCGCGAGCTCCTCATCGGCGCCAACCTCTGCCCGGCCAGCGCCGCGGGCGGCACCACCTGCCCCAGCATCTTCCAGTGAGGCCCGCTCCCTTGAACACCTGGCTCAAGGCCTGCCTCGCCGGCAGCCTGCTCTTCACCCCTGTCGCGTTCGCCCAGAGCGCGGATGACGACGACCCCTACGCCTACCCGGAGCAGGAAGCCGAACGCGCCCAGCAGAAGGCCCAGAAGGACGACGACGACGCCTACGATCGCCGCCGCAGGCTGGTGGACGAAACGGACGAGTTCCGCGAGGCCGCCGAGGCCACCAACGACGACGGCTTCCGCGGCATGTCCCGCCTGGACGACCCCAACCTGGGCGTCGCGGTGGAGCTGGTGGCCGGCCTGTTGATGGTGGACAGTGCCCGCGGCGACTTCTCCGACAACAAGCCCGGCCTGGGCGTGCGCGCCACCTGGGAGTTCGGCCGCAACTTCTTCACGGAGAACGCGACCCTGCGCGAGGCCCTCTTCGCGGACCTGCGCTGGCTCTACGGCAGCCTCAGTGACGGCACGGAATTCATCAAGGGGGACACGCGGCTTCACTACTTCACGCTCGCGCCCGCCTGGCTGTTCCAATTCGGCGACTCGCCCTTCGGTCTGTACCTTCAGGCCGGTGGCGGACTCGCCTACCAGAACACCGGCATCACCGTGGGCGAGGAGGAGACCCAGGTGAACGGCCTCAAGCCCGTCGTCCAGTACGGCCTGGGCCTCCGCGGCCGGCCCGCCCTGTCGCGCACGCTGCACCTCACCTTCCGCATCGAGGCCATGGGCCTGCGGCGCGGCTACGCCAACGACTTCTTCCTGGGTGGCAGCGCCGGCGTCGGCTTCTGAAGCACCACCCGTTTTTGTCCCTTCGGCCCCCGCGCCCTTCCCACCCGGGAAGCGGTGGCGGGGGCTGAACTTTTTCCCCCTCCCTCGCGCCCGCGGGCACGGCCCCCTGCTTGGTATTCCAAGGAGATGGACCCCTGGCATGCCCCCTGCTTACATTCGCGCCGGTTGGGGGAGTCGGGGGCGTCGGGCTGGAGGTGGAAGATGAACGGCGAACAGGAACAAGGGCAGGGCAACACCAGGCACTGGGATCCGGTGTGCGGCAGGCACCTGGAGGCGCCGGAGGGCCATCCCTCGTCGGAGTACAAGAAGCGCCGGTACTTCTTCTGCTCGGAGGGCTGCCGCACCGCCTTCGAGCGGCAGGCGGAGCGCTTCCGCCTCAACGAGCTGGCGCGGGCCGGCGCGTTGATGTCGCCGGGCCGGGTGCGCTGGGGGCTCGCGTAGCGCGGGCCAAAGCCTGGGACGGCGTCAGGCGGCCTGACGCACGTCCTTGAGGCGCAGGGACAGCTTGCGCTGGCCGCGGAAGGTGTCGAAGCCGGCCTGGAAGGCCAGGTCCACCGGCCCCTCCACCAGCGACACGCGGTCCGCCATGCCGAAGCCAATGGCATCCAGCTCCGGAGCGTCCACGAGCGCCAGCTTCAGGTGCCCCGCGCCAGGCACCCCGGACTTCGCGGGCAGCACGCGAGGCCGGGCCTGCTGGCCGCGCAGCACCAGCACCGGCTCCGGGTTGCCCTGACCGAAGGGCCCCAGCTTCTGCAGCGACTCCACGGCCGTCGCGTCCAGGTCGCGAGGGTTCACCACCGCGTCCACGCGGCAGCGCGGAATCATGTCCTCCGGCGTCAGCCGCTGGAGGGCAATCTTCGCGAAGGCCTCGCGGAAGGCGGGCAGCTGCTTCGCGTCGATGGTGAGGCCCGCGGCGTGCTTGTGCCCGCCGTAGCGCATGAGCAGGTCCGAGCACCCGGTGAGCGCGTCGTACAGGTGGAATGCCTCGATGCTGCGCGCCGAGCCCTTCCCCACCCCGTCCTTCACGCCCACCATCACCGTGGGCCGGTGGTAGCGCTCCACCACGCGCGACGCCACGATGCCGATGACGCCCGGGTGCCAGCCCTCGTCGTAGAGCACCAGCCCGCGCGAGTCCTTGTGCTCCTCCGCCTGCGCCAGCGCCTGCGTGAGGATGCCGCTCTCAATGCCCTGCCGCTCCGCGTTCGCGCGATCCAACACCTGCGCCAGCGAGCGCGCCGTCTCCACCGAGTCCGCGCAGAGCAGCTGCAGGCCCAGCGACGCGTCATGCAGGCGCCCCGCGGCGTTGATGCGGGGCCCCAGGCGGAAGCCCACCTGCCCCGCGGTGACAGTGGCGTCCGGCTCCAGGCCGGCCACCTCCTTCAGCGCGCGGATGCCGGGACGGCGGCCCTGGGACAGCTCCTGGAGGCCGTGCGCCACGAGGATGCGGTTGGCGCCGGTGAGCGGCACCACGTCCGCCACGGTGGCCAGCGCCACCAGGTCCATCAGCGCCTTGAGGTTGGGCTCCTTGCGCGTGGCGAAGAAGCCGTCGTCGCGCAGGCGCTTGCGCAGGCCCATGCAGAGGTTGAAGGCCACGCCCGCGGCGCACAGCACCTTGGTGGGGTACTCGCAGCCGGGCTGGTGCGGGTTGAGCACCGCGGTGGCGGGCGGCAGCGTGGGCGGCACCGTGTGGTGGTCCACCACCACGACCTCCAGGCCCAGCTCCTTCGCGCGGGCAATCTCCGCCACGGAGGTGATGCCGCAGTCCAGCGTCACCAGCAGGCGCGTGCCGTCCTGCGCGATGCGCTCCACCGCGCCCAGGTTGAGGCCATAGCCCTCGTCCAGCCGGTGCGGGATGTACGTGGAGGGCGTGGCGCCCAGCTCCTTGAGGAACAGGTACATGAGCGACGTGGAGGACACGCCGTCCACGTCGTAGTCCCCGTAGAGCGTCACCTTCTCCTTGAGCCGCACCGCGCGCAGCACGCGCTCCACCGCGGGGCCCATGCCCTTCATCCGGAACGGGTCCGGCAGGTCCGCCAGCCGGTCCGACAGGAACGCCGACGCCGCCTCCGGCGTGCGGTAGCCCCGGTGGAGCAACACCCTCGCCGCCAACGGGTGCAGCGACAGCTCACCCGCGAGCGAACCGACCTCCTGCTCGACGACATCTGGAAGCAACCACCGCATGGTGAAGGACAGTACCTCAGACGTCCGACCAAGGCAGTCCAACCCGCCCACTCACACCACCCTCCTGCACGTCTGTTCAGACGCGCGCTCGCCTGCCTTCCTGCCCCCAACCTGCACGGCGAGTGCGCGGTGCCGCGAGGGACGCGTCGCTGACGCTGGGCGCGCGCTTCTGAAAAGCGAAGGGCCCTCGCTTCCACATGGGAAGGAGGGCCCTCGTCGCATCAAGACGTCAGACAGCTCAGGCCGTCTTCGGCTCCTGCTTGGAGCCACCGGAGTGGCCCTCGCGGGCGTGCGCGCGCTCGTCCAGCCAGATGACCAGCGGGCTGGCGATGTACACGGACGAGTAGGTGCCCACGAGGATGCCCACCAGCATCGCCATGGCGAAGTCGAAGATTTCGCCCACGCCGAAGATGAGCAGACCGATGAGCGACAGCGCCGTCACGCCGGACGTGAGGATGGTGCGGCCCAGCGTGTCGTTGACGGCGATGTTGATGATCTCCGGCAGCGGCTTGCCCTTGTACTTCACCATGTCCTCACGGATGCGGTCGTAGATGACGATGGTGTCGTTGACGGAGTAACCCACCACGGTGAGCAGCGCGGCGATGGACGTGAGGTTGAACTCGCGCCGGCTCACCAGGTAGTAGCCCGCCACCATCACCACGTCGTGGAGCATGGACAAGAGCGCGCCCGGGCCGAACTTGAAGTCGAAGCGGAACGCCACGTACAGGAGGATGGCGAGCATCGAGTACACCAGCGCCATGATGCCGCGGTTGCGCAGCTGCTTGCCCACCTGCGGGCCCACGTAGTCCACGCGACGCTGCTCGAAGCCAGGCTTGTCCAGGCCCGCGCTCAGCGCCGAGTACACCTTGTCCGCCATGCCGCTCGCGACGACCTGGTAGTCATAGCCGGTGCCGCCCTGGTTCGCGCCCAGGTCGCGCACCTCCTGCACGCCGATGCCCGCGCCATCCTGCACGGCCTTCTTCACCGCCTCTACGGACAGGGGCTGCGCGGAGCGGAAGTTCACGATGCCGTTCGCCATGTCGGCGTAGACGTTGCGCGTCTCACCCAGGCCCTGGATGGCCGTCTTCGCACGCTCGGCGTTCTCCTCCGTGAGCTGCGTGACGCCGCCCATCCGCAGGAGGAAGGAGTTCTCATCCGCGGATCCGATGCCCTGGACGCTGACGTCGTGCAGACCGCCGGCCTGGGCCTTCTCGCGGACCTGCGCGGCGGTGGTGGAGGTGTTGTACTTCAGCTCCACCACCGTGCCGCCGGCGAAGTCCACGCCGAAGTTGAACCCCACCGCGGCGATACCGACGATGATGGCCAGGTTGATGAGGGTGGAGATGAAGAGCGCCGGCTTGCGCTTGCTGATGAAGTCGATGTTCGTCTTGTGCTTGAGAATCTGCATGGCGGATTTCCCGAAGGCGCTGGAGGCCCGTTAGACGGACACCGACTGCGCGTTGCGGCCGTGGACGAAGTAGGTCGTGATGACGCGCGTCACGACGATGGACGTGAACAGCGACGCCAGCAGGCCCACGATGAGCGTGGTGGCGAAGCCGCGGATCGGGCCCGTACCGGTGAAGAACAGGATGGAGCCCGCGAGCAGCGTCGTCACATGCGCGTCGAAGATGGTCCAGAAGGCGCGGTCGTAGCCCTGGTCCACCGCGGCGCGCGCGGACTTGCCGTGGGACAGCTCCTCTCGGATGCGCTCGTTGATGAGCACGTTCGCGTCCACCGCGATGCCCAGCGTGAGCACGAAGCCCGCGATGCCCGGCAAGGTCAGCGTGGCATTGAAGAACGCCAGGCCCGCCAGGATGAGCAGGCCGTTGAGCAGCAGCGCCACGTCCGCGATGAGGCCGGACTTGCGGTAGTAGACCGCCATGAAGACGACGACGAGCGCCAGGCCCACCAGCGCGGCCAGGCTGCCCTTCTTGATGAGCTCGTCGCCCAGCGTCGCGCCCACCTGACGGATTTCGCCCACCGTCACCGGCGCGGGCAGCGCACCGGCCTTGAGCACCAGCGCCAGCGTCTGCGCCTCGCCCAGCCACTCCTCGAAGCTGCGCCCGCTGGCGCGGCCCATGGTGATGCGCGCGCGGCCGCCGCCGATCTTCTCGTTGATGCGCGGGGCGGTGTGCACGTTGTCGTCCAGCACGATGGCCATCCGGCGACCCACGGCGGCCTCGGTCAGCTTCTCGAACTCGCGCGAACCGGCCGGGTCGAACGCGATGTTCACCTCCGGCTCGTTCATCTGGCTGACGGACGCGTCCGCGCCCGCCAGGCTCTCACCGGTGAGCGGAACGTTCTTGTCCAGCAGGTAGCTGCGGTACGCGATGCAGTCGTTCTTCTTCACCGGGCTCGCCACGCACTCGGTGACGACGTCGCGGCCCTCCGGCGTCTTGTCCTTCGCGTACGCCAGCAGGGCCTCGCGGTTGGGCGAGGACAGCTGCGGGAAGCCCTCGTCCTCCACCAGGGTGATCTTGCTCTCCGCGGGGGGCGGGTGCTGCTGGTACATCTGCGCGAACACCTGCGGGTTGGTGTCGTCCACCATCCGGAACTCCAGCTGCGCGGTGGTGCCCACCAGCTCCTTGGCCTGCTCCGGGTTGCTGCGGCCGGGCAGCGAGATCTGGATGGAGTCCGTGCCCAGCTTGCGCACGTCCACTTCCGCCACGCCCCACTTGTCGATGCGGCGGCGGATGACGAGCATCGCCTGGTCCACGGCCTCGTCGCGGAAGCGGTTCACCTGGCCCTCGTCCGGCTTGAGCACCAGCGTGCCGCCGTTGCGGGACTCCACGGTGAAGTCGGTGAAGGTGGCGAGCACTTCCTTCTGGATGGCGTCCATGGTGCCCGGGTCCTTCGCGGTCAGCACCAGCTGCAGCCGCTCCGGGTCCGTGTCCGCCGTCACCTCACCCAGCTTCTTGTCGTTGACGTAGGTGGCGATCTGCGTCCCGCGGCGCTCGGTGCGCTTCTGCAGGGCCGTCTTGGTGTCCACCCGCATCACCATGTGGATGCCGCCCTGCAGGTCCAGCCCCAGGTTGAGGCGGTACTTCGCGGGAGGCGCCCACGCGGGCAGCCGCTGCTCCAGCACGGCGATGTTGTTGCGCTCGGCGCGGTCCAACACCACCAGCGAGTAGTAAGTCGGGACGAGGAACCAGATCGTTCCCAGCGTCACCGCGACGATCATTCCGAACTTCCACCACCAGCCGCGGTCCATTACTTCTCCTCCTTCTTCTCAGCGGGGGCCGCCGCCGGGGCGCCCGCCACCGGAACGGTTCCCTTCGCACTGACAGCCGTCTTGAGCACGCGCACGCGCACTCCGCTGGCGATTTCCACCGTCACGGTGGAGTCGTCCACCTGGTGGATGCGTCCGAGGATGCCGCCGGACGTCACGACGTCATCCCCCTTCTTCAGCCCCGCGAGCAGGTTGCGGTGCTCCTTGAGCTGCTTCTGCTGGGGGCGGATCATCACGAAGTACATGATGGCCACCAGCACGGCGAGGAAGCCGAAGGTCCCCAGGGGGGAACCGGCCCCGGCCTGCGCGAGAATCAGGAAACTGTCAGCCACGTACTGCCTCGTCTTTTGGAAGGGAGGACTCGGGAAACCGGCCCCGACCCGGCGTACGGGTGGGGTCAAAACATCCGAAAGGGTGGCCTCTTAGCAAGGGCGCCCCATGTGAGCAAGTGAACGCCGGAAGCGCGGCAATCCCTTTGCCCGCTCACCGACCACCTTTGCGTTCGGCCTCCTGCGCCACGGCTTTGGCCCGGAAGTCCCGGGCGAACGTGGCGAAGCGGTCCTCGGCGATGGCGCGGCGCACCTGGGCCATCAGGTCCAGGAAGTAGTGCAGGTTGTGCAGGGTGTTGAGCCGCATCGCCAGGATTTCTCCCGCCGCGAACAGGTGCCGCAGGTAGGACCGGCTGAACGTGCGGCAGGTGTAGCAGGAGCACGCCGGGTCCACCGGCCGGGGGTCCTTGGCATAGGCCGCGTTGCGGATGACCAGCTTGCCCTCCGAGGTGAAGAGCAGGCCGTTGCGAGCGCACCGTGTAGGCAGCACGCAGTCGAACATGTCCACGCCGTGCTCCACGCACGTCACCAGGTCCAGCGGCGTGCCCACGCCCATCAGGTAGCGCGGCTTGTCCCGGGGCAGCAGCGGCGCCGAGTAGGCCACGCCCGCGTGCATGGCTTCCGGCGCCTCGCCCACGGAGTAGCCGCCCAGCGCGTAGCCGGGCAGGTCCACCGCGCAGATCTCCTCCGCGTGGCGCTTGCGCAGGTCTTCATGGAGGCCGCCCTGTACGATGCCGAACAGTGACGAGCGCTCGCGGCCCCACGCCGTCACGCACCGGTGCAGCCAGCGCGTGGTGCGCGCCAGGGACTTCTCCAGGTAGGCGCGGTCCTCGGTGGACGGAGGGCACTCGTCGAACGCCATGATGACGTCCGCGCCCAGCGTCTCCTGGATTTCGATGGAGCGCTCCGGCGACAGGAAGTGCCGCGAGCCGTCCAGGTGCGACTGGAAGGCGGCGCCCTCCTCGGTGATTTTCCGCTTCTCCGACAGGCTGAACACCTGGAAGCCGCCGCTGTCGGTGAGCATGGGCCGGTCCCAGGAGATGAAGCGGTGCAGGCCGCCCATCTCCCCGACGAGCGGCTCTCCGGGGCGCAGCATCAGGTGGTAGGTGTTGCCCAGGATGATCTGCGCATCCAGGGTCTTCAGGTCGTCCGGGCCCACGCCCTTGACGCTGCCCACCGTGCCCACGGGCATGAAGATGGGCGTCTCGATGGGGCCATGCGGCGTGTTCAGCCGGCCGCGGCGCGCCTTGGTGCCGCTGGCGTCTTCGTGCAACAGCTCGAAGCGCACCAGCCCCGGGGGCACGCGGGTATCGCCCTTCTCCTTGCGCTGCTCGTCGACCACGGCACTCACTCCTTCACCAACATGGCATCGCCGTAACTGAAGAACCGGTAGCCCGCGCGCACGGCCTCCTGGTACGCGGCGAGCGTGCGCTCCCGGCCCAGGAGCGCGCTCACCAGCATCACCAACGTGGAGCGCGGCAGGTGGAAGTTCGTGAGGAGCACGTCCACCTGGCGGAAGACATAGCCGGGCCGGATGAACATCGCCGTCTCGCCCGGGCCACTGCGAAGCCCGCCCGTGTCCGGGTCGGTGGCGGACTCCAGCGTGCGCACCACGGTGGTGCCCACGGCGACCACGCGGCGCCCCTCCGCCTTCGCGGCGTTCACGGCGGCGGCGGTGGCCTCCGGCACGGTGAAGCGCTCCGGGTGCATGTGGTGCTTGTCCAGCACCTCCTCGCGCACGGGGAGGAAGGTGCCGGGCCCCACATCGAGCGTCACCTCCACGCGCCGCACGCCCTTCGCCGCGAGCTTCGCGAAGACGTCCTCGGTGAAGTGCAGGCCGGCGGTGGGTGCGGCCACGGCGCCGGACGCGCGGGCGTACACGGTCTGGTAGCGCTCGGCGTCCGCGGCCTCGGGCTCGCGAGTGATGTACGGAGGCAGGGGCAGCCGGCCCGCCGCGTCCAGGAGGCTGGCGAGCGAGGCGCCCGGCGCCGCGTGGAAGCGCACCCGGTACTCCCCTCCCCCCAGGGCCTCCAGGACTTCGGCGGACAGGCCCCCGGCGAAGCTGACGGACTGGCCGGACTTGAGTCCCTTGGACGCCTGGCCCAGGCAGACCCACTCGAGCGACTCGGGAGCGCCACCGAGCGCGGCCGAGGTGAGCGTGGCCGTGGCGGCGGGGCGGACGACCAGCAGCTCCACACGGCCGCCGGTGCCGCTCTTCTGGCCCAGCAGGCGCGCCGGGATGACGCGCGCGTCGTTGAGGACGAGCAGGTCACCTTCACGCAGCAGGTCCGCGAGGTCGGTGAAATGCTGGTGGCTCCAGGCGCCGGTGGCGCGGCTGACGACCATCAGGCGCGACGCGTCCCTGTTGGGCAGCGGGGCCTGGGCGATCTGCGCCTCGGGGAGCTCGAAATCGTAGTCGGAGAGGAGGGACGACACGGGGTTGGCGCTTGTAGCAGCCCCCGCGCCCTCACGGAACCGGCGAGGGCGTCAGTAGAGCTGCTGGAACTCGGCGCCCGGGTAGTAGTGGGAAAGGATTTCCCGGTACGCCTTGCCCTGGTCGGCGAGGGCCTTGGCGCCCCACTGGCACAGCCCCGCCCCGTGGCCGAAGCCACGTCCGGTGAACACGTAGTTCTTGCCGGACGCTTCCACGTCGAAGTCCAGGCTCTTGAGGCGCGTGTAGCCCAGCTTGCGGCGGAACTGCACGCCGTCAACCACGGTGCCATCCGCCATCGACACGCGGGTCACCCGGTGCGTGGGCGTGCGGCCGGTGACGCGCATGCCGCCCGGCGGAGCCTTCAGCGCGCCGCGCAGCTCCGCCTCGGAGAGGGTCGCGGTCCAGCGGCTGGCGGGCAGCTTGCCGCAGGGGCAGTCAACGGGCTGCAGGTACGGCAGGTTTCGCTGGAGGGCGTCCTGACCGGACTCGGTGCGCCCGCCGCAGGAGGCATGGAAGTACGCCTCGATGGGGGCCAGGTCGTACGTGAGGACCTCGCCCCGGGTGGCCTCCACGGCGGCGCGCGTCTTGGCGTCCTCGCGGTTCACGCCGCCGTACACCTGGTGGAGCACGCTGCTGCCCATGTGGAAGGCGGCGCCATACGCGTCCAGCTTCTTCTGCAGCGCGTACGTCCGCGCGGCCACGGCCTGGGCCTTGAGGGCCTCCAGGGGGAAGGACACGGGCATCTCGCTGCCGAGCACCGCCGCGAGGTAGTCCTCCAGGGGGATGACGTTGATGAGCTGAAGGCTGTTCTTGAAGACGCGCACGACGACGTCGCCGCGCACCTGCGCGCTGCCCGCCTTGAGGGGTTCGTTGCCGGGACCGCCCGCGTCGGTGGCCTCCAGCCCGCCACGGAAGCGGATGGCATCCCCGATGACGGGAGCCCCGTTGACCTCCAGCTTGCCGTTACGGCGGCGCACGGTGGCCTGTCCCGCGGTGATGGCGACGAAGGCGCCGTCCTCGGCATCGGGGCCGAAGCCCAGGCCCCGGCCGCTCACGCGGACCTCGTCGCCGGGGTCGTCCATGGCAATGCGCATCGTCTCCACGGCGAACGCCCGCGACGACGCGAGCAGGAGCAGCAGCAGTGCCACACGTTGCAACATGGCCCAACAGTCTAGGGGCGGAGCGATCCGCCTCAAGAAATCGGCCGGGAGCCAGGACATCTCCCTGGTAGGAGCCCGCGAAAACCCCAGGCGGATGCCGCAGAATGGAGTCCAGTGACTGCCTCCGTCCCCGACGTCGCCCGCCTGTCCCCCGAGGCCCTCTCCGAGGCCCTCCGCGCGCTGGAGCCCCGCACGGCCGCCGTGTTGGTCCGCCGGCTCGTGGAGCGCCGCCCCCAGGCGGAGTGCGCGGCCTGGTACGGGATTTCAAGCGACGCCTTCTCGGTGCTGCTGCTCCGTTCGGCGGTGGCCCTGGCCCGTCAACTGGGCCAGCCCGCGAGGTCCCCGGAGAGCCCGGAGGAAGCCACCGCCTGGGAGCGCATGCTGGCCATGGCCGTGGAGAAGGACACCGCGCCCGTGCCGGTGCCGCTCGCGCCCGTGGCCTGGCTGTGCCGGCGGATGCATGCCCTGGGGCCCGAAGTGGAAGCCGCGTTGGACAAGGCCGCCCAGGCCGACGCGGACTCGCCCGGACGAGCGCGGGAGGAATGGCTGCGGAGGCTGGCCGTGGCCGCGCTCCTGGCCCTGACGGCCTGGCTCTACTGGAGCCGTCCCCCTGAACCAGAGCCCCGCCCCGAGCGCCGCATGCGCTCCCCCGAACGCCGCTGACTGGACGCGGCCACGAGCGGGCGCGTATGGGTAGGCCCATGAGAGCGATCCGGTCATGGCTGGCCCTCCTCACCACGGGAATCGCGCTGGCAGGCTGCGCGAAGCACGTGGACACCCGGGTGGCCGGGGACGACGACGCGACCATCGACGGCATCGAGGCCCGCCTCGACGAGCTCCGCGCCCGCGAGCAGGGTGACGACCTGACCTGCGCCGAGCAGTGCGACGTCTCCGCGCGGACGTGCGCCACGGCGAAGGAGCTCTGCGGCCTCGTGGAGCAGCAGGCGGACCGGGACGACCTCCCGCCGCGCTGCGCCAGGGCCCGCGAGCAGTGCGCGGGCGCGAACGACGGCTGCACGCGGTGTCAGGCGCCCTGAAGAACCCGCCATGCGCTGGCTCTGACTCCGTGCCTATGATGGGCCGGCTTGAGGAGCCTCCCCATGACCACCCGTCTCTCGTTGTTGCTCGCTGCCTCGTCGCTCGTTGTTCTGGCGACCCCTGCCCTCGCGGAGGAGGAAGGCCTGACGCCGGAGAAGGTGGCGGCCATCCAGCGCGATGAGTCCGCGGCCCAGGCGAAGGTGAACGAGGAGCACGGCAACCGGAAGCCCTCGGAGATGAGCAACGCCGAGCGAGGCCAGGCCATCCGCGACCAGCAGAAGGAGTCCGCCAAGGTCATGGAGAAGCACGGCGTCTCCGCGAAGGAGTTCGCCAGCTTCACGGCCCGGATGAACCCCGAGGACAATCAGCGCGTCGCCAACGAGGCCAAGCGGCTCGACGACAAGGCCAAGGCCGAGAAGGAAGCCGAGGCGAAGAAGCGCAAGGGCGACGGAGAGGTCCACATCCAGCAGGGCTTCAGCGACTCGGACCCCGTGGAGCTGGAGTCCGCGGACGGCGCGGAGCCCTCCGTCGACGTCGACGGCAGCCTGGACAGCTCGGCGGGTGCGCCGACCGTGGAGATTGGCGACAGCGCCGGCACGGCGAAGGGCATGAGCCGGAAGTCCTCCAAGCGCCGCAAGTAGCCCCGCGGCGCCCGGCACCCTCCGGGGCCGTCAGCGGCCTCGGAAGCCCAGCTCCCGCGACCGCGCCTGCCACACCTCGTCGTACGGGCAGGAGCAGTCCGTCTCCTCCGGCTCCGGGTACGCGTACGTCTGGCCCTTGTAGTTGCGGAACAGGGTCTCCCGTTCGCCGCGCTCGATGACGTAGTCGGGCTGGAGGGTGACCTTCCCTCCCCCACCCGGCAGGTCCACCGCGAGGTGCGGCACTGCGAGCCCACTGGTGTGCCCGCGAAGCTGCTGGAGGATCTCCAGCCCCTTGGCGATGGGCGTGCGCAGGTGCTCGCAGCCTTCCGCGACGTCCATCTGGTGCAGGTAGTACGGACGCACGCGGCTGCGCAGGAGCATGTGCGACAGCTCCTTGATGATGCGCGCATCCGAGTTGAGCTGCCGCATCAGCACGGCCTGGTTCTCCACCGGCACGCCATGGTCCACCAGCCGCTCACACGCCTCGCGTGCTTCCGGCGTCACTTCCTTGGGGTGGTTGAAGTGGGTGATGACGTAGACGGGCGCGTAGCGGCGCAGCAGGCGCGCCAGCGAGTCCGTGACACGCATGGGCAGCACCACCGGCACCCGCGTCCCGATGCGGATCATCTCCACGTGAGGAATCTCGCTCAGCGGCGCGAGCAGCGACTCCAGCCGCTCCTCGCTCAGCAGGAACGGGTCGCCCCCGGAGATGAGCACGTCGCGCACCTCGGGGTGGTTGCGCACGTAGTCGATGCCCCGGCGCATCTGGTCCTTGGTGAGCTCCGCCTCACCGCCCTTGGTGATGCGCCGCCGCGTGCAGTGACGGCAGTAGACCGAACACGTATCCAGGGCCAGGAACAGCACCCGGTCCGGATACTTGTGGACGATGCACTCCTCCGGGCGCGTCTTGTCCTCGCCGAGCGGATCCTCCAGCTCCCCGGGCCGCACCCGGGCCTCCGCGCGCGCCGGAATGGACTGCATGCGCACGGGGCACAGCGCGTGCTCCGGATCGATGAGGGACAGGTAGTAAGGGCTGATGCCCATCCGGAACAGCGAGGACGTCTCCTGCACCCCGGCGCGCTCATCCGGGGTCAGGCGCACGTGGCGCTCCAGCTGCTCCAGGTTGCGCACCGAGTGACGCTGCTGCCAGCGCCAGTCCGTCCACTCCGCGTCGGTCGCGGAGGGAAACAACCGGGCCCGCCCCTCGGCACTGAGCGAGGGACGGGGGGACGACTGGGGCGCGATGGCGCCCACGGAGGAATCCATTACGCCGCCTTGGGCTGATCCCGCCACCACGCCTGGCCGGACTCCGGCAGCGTGTCGATGGGATCGAAGTACTCGTACTTCCGATCAAGTGCGTCGGCGTCGTTCGCTTCCACGCTGGTGCGGTAGTTCTTGGTCCAGTAGGAGATGCCGCGCTCGCGGTCATACTCCGCCACCTGGTGGATCCACCGCTTCCCCACGAACGGCACGTCACAGACGATGCGCGGCGTGGCGAAGCCCGGCATGTAGCCCATGATGTCGTGCTGGAGCTTCTGCGCCTGCGCCACCGACAGCCGCCAGTGCTCGCTGTTGGGGATCATGTCGCACATGTAGAAGTAGTACGGCAGGATCTTCGCGTGGTCGAGCAGCGTGAAGCACAGGTCCAGCAGCGCCTTCGGGCTGTCGTTCACGCCGCGCAAGAGCACGCCC
The DNA here is from genome assembly GCF_003668935.1 of Corallococcus sp. AB032C. Classification (NCBI taxonomy): domain Bacteria; kingdom Pseudomonadati; phylum Myxococcota; class Myxococcia; order Myxococcales; family Myxococcaceae; genus Corallococcus; species Corallococcus sp. AB032C. The sequence goes on from NZ_RAWP01000041.1 coordinate 69,615, forward strand.
TGGTTGCGCACGTCGCGGAAGCCCATGTCGAGCAGCTTGCGCACCGCCTTGCCCACCAGCGGCGTGAGCTGCTGCGCGTGGTTCACGTGCGTGTGCATCGCCAGGTCCACGCCGCGCTCCACGGCCTTCTTCGCCAACCGGTCCAGGCCGGCCAGGACGTTGTCCTGGAGGAAGTGCTGCGGCAGCGCCATGAGGCCCTTGGACGCCAGGCGGATGTCGCGGATGTTCGGGATGTCCATCAGCGCGCTGACGAACGGCTCTAGCGCCTGGATGGGCAGGTTGGCGATGTCGCCGCCGGACACCACCACGTCGCGCACGGTGGGCGTGCGGCGCAGGTAGTCCAGCATCTGCTCGTAGCGCTCCTTCTGCCCCGTCGCGAACTTGTGCTTGGACACCTGCGGGACGTCGTTGCCCACCAGGTCCATGCGCGTGCAGTGGCCGCAGTACTGCGGGCACGTGGGCAGCATCTCCGCCAGCACCTTCGTCGGATAGCGGTGCGTCAGGCCCTCGACGACCCACATGTCCGCCTCGTGGAGGCTGTCACGGCTGGCGCGCGGGTGGTTGGCCCAGTCCGTGCGGCGGTCGGCGAGCGCCGGCAACATGTACTTGCGGACCGGGTCGCTCCACAGGTCCTCCAGGTTCATGGTGTTGAGCATCTGGGGCGGGACGAGGATGGACATCGTCGCCCGCTCCTTCTGGTCCAACTCCATGCTCGCGGCCAGGTCGTCCGGCAGCAGCGCCCCGAGCGTCGCCCGCAGCTCGCGCAGGTTCTTAACGGTGTGCTTGCGCTGCCACACCGAGCTCTCCCACTCCGCCGCGGTGACGTCCTTGTAGCCCGGGATGCGTCGCCAGTCGGGCTCCACGAACTCCTGGCGAAGGGGATAGGTGAAAGGCTGCTGCGCGGGGCCAGCGTCGGGCTTGCCTCGAGTGGACGTCATGCTCATGAACACATCACCTCAACGTAAGGAGCGTCGTGGGCGAGGCGTCATAGCCTGCCCCCTGACATCCCTGCTCAACAATCGCCAGGGGCACAAGATGCCCCATGGCGCAGTGCGTCCGTTCAATTCACCGGGACGTTGATGAGTTTGGCTACACCCTCCGCCTCGATGACCACCACCTGGGGCTTGGTCGACTTGCCGTTGAGCTTGAAGACGACCTTGTGCTTGCCCACCGGCAGTGAAAGCGGATTGCCCAGTGTCACGGGGCTCAAGCGACCCGTGTTCTTCCCATCCACCCAGATTTGAGCGCCCGTCGGCGACGTGCTGCAGGCGAACTTGCCCATCGCGGCAGCGGCGGGCTTCGGCTTCGGCTCCGGAGGAGGCTTCGGGGTCGGCGTCACGGCCACGGGAGGAGGCTTGGGCTTCGGCTCCGGAGGCGGGGGCTTCGGCTTGGGCTCGGGCGGCGGCGCTTCCTCCACCATGTCCACGGCGACACGCACCTCGGTGTTCCCGCTGGACGTGAAGTCGCCGGAGAACGGCTTGAAGCCCGCGCGCTTCGCCGTGAACGTGTACTTCTTGCCCACCTCCAGGTCGCCAAGCTTCGCGCCGGGCAGCTTGCCCAGGGACTTGCCGTCGACGGTGATCTCCGCACCCTCCTGTCCTTCGAACAGGGCGGTGAACGTCTTCGGCGCGGGAGGCTCGACAGGCTTGTCCGGGGGCGTCTCCGGCGTCGTGGGCGGAGGCGTGTTGTCCACCACGGGCGGAGGCGTGGGCTCTGGCGGCTTGGGCTCCGGCGGCTTCTGAGGCGGCGCATCCACCTTCAGGCTGAGGAGGATGGGCGCCGCGGCCTGGCCAGCGGTGACCTCGATCTGCTGCGTCACGGGCTGATAGCCCGGAGCCGAGGCGGTCACGTTGTGGATGCCCGCGGACAGTTCGATGACCTGGTTGGCGTTCACGGCCTCACCGTCCACGAGGACGGTGGCGCCCACGGGCGCGACGAAGTTCACGGAGCCCGTGGAAGAGCCACGGACCACGAAGATCACCGCGACAATGAGCAGCAGGGCCGCGCCCGCGGCCATGCCGATGATGGCGGGCTTGGGCAGAGGCTTCTTCGGTCCAGCGGGCGCCTTGGCCTTCTGGACCTTGGCGGCCGGGGCCGGCTTCGCCATCTTGGAAGCCTTCTGGGGGATGGTCGCCGGACCGTCGGCCTCGTCGTCGTAGGGCGGCTCTTCGGCGTCCTGCCCTTCGTCTCCGTAGTCCTCCTGGCCGTCACCCTCGTACTCGTCGCCCTGGTCGTCGTAGGCGCCGTCCGGGTCCTCCTCGGCCGCCTGGGCGCGCAGGCCGTTGTGGCGGGAGCCCACCGGGACGGTGATGTTGCCCGTGGTCTCCTCTTCCTCGGGATCCAGCACGGGGGCCGCCGAGCCACCACGAGAGCGCGAAGGCGGCGCCGTCGGAGCCGGACCAATCATGGTCGCGCCCGCGTAGGCCTCTCCGCCCTCGTCCCCGATGATGACCTGGGACTTGGGACCACTCTTGCCCTTGCCGCCTCTTCCTTCGTCCTGTGCGTAGGGAGAGGCGCTCGTGTGGTGCCCGGCCCGATCGATGGGGTTTTCCGAACGACCGGTGATGCTGTCGTCCACGACGACGCTGCTGTCCGCGATCCGCGTCTCCGGGGCGCGGAGCGCGTGCGTGGAGTCAACGATCTGCGTCTTGTCCGCGGCGCCATCCATCTCCGCCAGCTCTTCAGCGCTGGGAGGCGGGATGTAGCCAGGCGCGGGCTGTGCGGGCGCAGTGGAGGCGCGGCCCACGGGAGAACCGGTGGCCGAAGGCGCTGGCGACCTCTTCTGCGCGGTCGCCCGGGGGGGCGGGGCCGCCGGAGGAGGCAGCGTCACACCCGAGTGCTCGATCTGGTCCGGGCGCTCGACGGAGGCGTAGCGCTCCATCTTCTCAGCCTCGCGGAGCATGTCCTCGGCGAAGGCCTCCTTCATGAAGCCGGACAGGTGCTTCGACGAGTAGATGGCGTCCCCCGCGAGGAGGAAGCGCATCAGGTCCTCCTGGAGGTCCGAAGCCCACTGGTAGCGGTCCTCGGGCTCGCGCGCGAGCGCCTTGAGGACGACCTTCTCCAGACCCGCGGAGATGTTCGGGTTGAACTCGCGCGGCAACGGGATGTCCGCGTTGCGCACCTTCTCCAGCGTGGAGAAGTCGGACTCGCCCACGAAGAGCTTCTCGCCCGTGAGCATCTCGTAGAGCAGCACGCCGACGGCGAAGACGTCGCTGCGCCGGTCGATGGGCATGCCCCGGACCTGCTCCGGGCTCATGTAGCCGAACTTCCCCTTGAGGATGCCGGCCTGCGTCTTCTGCGAACGGTTGGCGGCCTTGGCGATGCCAAAGTCGATGATCTTCACCTCGCCTTCGTACGAGACGAGGATGTTCTGCGGAGAGACGTCGCGGTGGATGATGTGCAGGTCCTGGCCGCGCGCGTCCTTCTTGCGGTGCGCGTAGTCCAGGCCCTCGCACATCTTGGAGACGATGAACACCGCCTGTGCGGTGGGCATGATCTCCTTGCGACGGCGGTAGCGCTCCAGGAGCGTGCGGACGTCACGGCCCGCCACGTACTCCATGGCGATGAAGTACGTGTCCTCGTGCTTCCCGAGTTCGTGGATGTGCACGATGTTGGCGTGGTTCAGCTGAACGCTGATCCGCGCCTCGTCGATGAACATCGTGATGAACTCGTCATCCTCCGCCATCGTCGGAAGGATCTTCTTGATGGCGAGGATGCGCTCAAAGCCTTCGACGCCAAAAGCCTTCGCGATGAAGACCTCGGCCATACCGCCGACGTTGACGCGCTCAAGGAGCAGGTACTTCCCAAAGAAGGTCGGCTTCTTCATCTCGCGGGGCTGCCCGGCGCCGGCGAGTACGGACCGCGGCAGGCGGTGCGCAGACCGGGGGGAGCAGTGACTCTAGATCCAGAGAGAACGGCGGTCAAACATCCACGGTGACGCGATTCCCCAACGAATCCGAGAACTTGGCCTCCCCACGCCCCAAAACTGACCCACCCGCCTTCCCGCGTCACTCCAGCATCGCCTACCGCGAGCGCAGGCTGCGGCACACGCCGGGCAAAATCGAGCCACGCGCACGGGCACCAAGAGCCCCCGGCGAGCGCGTCGCAGCGCTCAAGCCAGGTGCGCGGCGGCCCGTGACACAAGCCCGCAAAGACAAAGCCCCTGGCGCCTTGCGGCACCAGGGGCTTTCAAAAAGAATCCGGCAGCGACCTACTCTCCCACGCGGTTTCCCGCGGAGTACCATCGGCTCTGGAGGGCTTAACTTCCGTGTTCGGGATGGGAACGGGTGTGACCCCTCCGACATT